>JAYVQG010000351.1:0-16107 GCA_043757025.1 Limnoglobus sp. | reverse complement strand
CGACTTACGTCCGATTTCGCCCAATTCCAATCACGCCGGAACCAAATTTTTAGTGGTCTTATTTGGCAAAACTGCAACCGGGTTTTGAACCGTGCCCGATTTCTGTTACCCTTCCGTTTCTGAGTGGGGCCGTTTTTCGGTCCTTGAAGGGACCGCTCTATAAGCCC
The DNA here is from genome assembly GCA_043757025.1 of Limnoglobus sp. GTDB lineage: Bacteria > Planctomycetota > Planctomycetia > Gemmatales > Gemmataceae > Limnoglobus. The sequence continues at coordinate 15,940 of JAYVQG010000351.1, read as the reverse complement.
GGAAAACCCGTCAACCATAACTTCACATCACTTCCGGCCCGACCTACTACACCGATCGGTTACGTTTCGGCTTACGACACAAACCGATTTTTCCGCTGCGAACGCAACGAGTTGTTGCCCCGAGACGAGTTTTGCGAGCCGATACGAAAACTCATTGTCATTCGACGTATTTTCCGACACACTCGCAAGATCAGTTCTATAGTTCGTCATAAACGCATTCGGTTTCGCGCCGAAAGTACCCGCCGTCTCATCGCGTTTGTTGGGACTATACATGACGTTGCCCACGGGTTTTTCACGCTTTTGTTCTCGCCTCGGCGAAGCTGTTGCTGTTGCGCTCGTCACCAGTCTTGCGATCCTGTTTCAAACCAGCTTACCGATCACACTCGGGCCTCCGTGGCTGTTGTACTCCGCGTTCGGCGTGCCGTTCGCGGTGGGGTTGGCGTTCGGTCGTCGCGCGGCGATTCCCGTGGCCATCGGCACACTTGTGGTGTCGATATTTGCGCTAAATCTATCGGGAACTGCGATGTTCCTGGCGGTGGTGGTTTCGCTCGTCGAAGTCGGCGTCGCGTCGTTCTGCATCCGTCGCGGTTTGCCGATTACGCCCGATATCAACCGCCCCCGCGACGTGGTGAAGCTGGCAATCTTATGCGCCATCGCATCGACAGTTCGTGGCCTCGTTGCTGCATTGTGTGCGTTAATCCTCGGCGGTGATGCAGTCGAAGCCTGCGCAGGCACGATGTCCATCGGCTGGCTCGGGAATTTGTTGCTCGCGCCGATGGTCGTGCTCTGGTTTCGCAGCGAATGCATCATGCCCATTTCACGGTGGCGTTCGATCGAAGCGATCGCACTCTATCTCGTAGTCACGGTCTTCAGTTGGCTCTGGTTTTGCGGTGCGGATCCGAAGTCCCTATCGCTGCCGGTGCCCGTACTTGCGATCATGCTAATGGTCGGCAATTGGGTCGCGTTTCGCTTTCACACGCGGGGTACCGCCACTCTACTCTGTATCGTCGGCACGATCATTTCCGTTGGCTGTTTTCTGCGTGGAACGATCGATCCACTGTTGCCGCTCGGTGCGGCTCCGGTCGTGCAATGGCTCTGGCTCGTCGGGATGGGCGTCGTCGTCGTTTGCCACTTAATCGTTGCGGCGGCGGCGCGCGAGTATCGCATTCGCGAGGAAGAACGCGATGGTTACGCACTCGATGCCCATCGACACGCCAAACGCCTGAGCGATGTCAACGCACGACTCGCGTTGCAATCGCTCGAAATTGCGGATCAGGCTTCGGAATTAGAAATTCAACGCGATGGCTTCGCCAAGCTCGCCCGCGAACTCGCCGAGAAACGAGCATGGCTCGAAGGCGTCATCGCCCAGTTGCCCGTCGGTATTATGCTCATCGATAACAACGCCGACGTCGTCGCACGCAATACGCGATTCAACGAAATGCTCGGTCTACCCGGCGAACGCAAGATCGGCAATTTGAAAGAGTTTGATGGCTGGCCCACCCAGAACTCGGAAGGTGAGTCGGTGCAATATGCGGACTTCCCGCTCGTTCGCGCGATGAAGTCGAATACCACCACGCTGAATCTCGACATGCGCATCGGTAAATTCGATGGCGATTGGGTTGAACTCGGTGTGAGTGCCACCCCTCTACGCGGTGAAGATGGAGTGACGACCGGCGGCGTACTCGTCATGCAAGATTTGTCGTCGATGCGTCACGCCGAGCGTCGCGCGCTCGACCAGGAAGATCGGCTGCGATTGCTCGAATCGGCAGTGGTCAACGCCCGCGATGCCGTCGTGATTCTCGATGCTGTGTCGTGTCCGAATCGCGGTCGCCCCGTTCGCTACGTGAATTTGGCATTCACGCAGATTACGGGTTACACCGCTGAGGAAGTCGTCGGCCGCTCGTTGCATTTACTACGCGGCCCTAAGACCGACACGATCACCCTCGATGCGGTCCGATCTGCGCTCGACACATGCGGCACGTTTCGCGGGGAAGTGCTCAACTACTCGAAGTCCGGTGAAGAGATTTGGGTGAGCCTCAGTTTGGTACCCGTCTGGGGTGCGAATGGCCGATGTACGCACTTCGTCATGATTCAACGCGACATTACCGATCAAAAGAAGTCCGAAGAAGCCGTCCGCCGGAGCGAAGAACTCTTCCGCGGCATTTTCGAGACGACCTCTGCCGGTGTCTCGATCACCGGACCCGACAGCCGGTTTACTTCTTGTAATCCCGCGTTCGCCGCACTGATCGGCCGAACGATGGACGAAGTCATCGGGTTGACGGCCGCGTCGTTCACGCACCCCGACGACTGGGCGATGCAGCAAGATTTCATCGCGAAAATACGAAACCGCACGATCGACCGCTACCAAATTCGCAAGCGATACATTCGCCCCGATGGTGCCACCGTCTGGACGGAACTGTCGTTCACTGCGATCTACAGTCCCACCGGTGAGTATCAATACGGCCTCGGGGTGACGGTCGATGTCACCGCACGCCTGGCACTCGAAGAGCAGTTGCGCCAAGCCCAAAAGATGGAAGCACTCGGCCAGTTGGCGGGCGGCGTGGCACACGACTTCAACAACCTATTGACTGCGGTGTTAGGCAATCTGGCGCTGGTGCATTTAGAAGATGGCGATCCGGCGAAAGCCTTGTTATACACAGTGGAGGTCGCCGCGAGCCGCGCTGCCGACCTCACGCAAAAACTGCTCGGTTACGCCCGTCGCAATCAGTTGATTTCCGCACGGGTCCGCCCGGCGGCACTGATTGAGGAAGTCGTCGATATTTTACGGCGAACGCTCGATCCGCGGATCGAAATCCACATGTTCGCACAGACCGAAGCTGCGATCTCCGTCGATGCCACGCTCATGAATCAGGCGTTGTTCAACCTCTGTTTGAACGCCCGCGATGCGATGCCCGATGGTGGTCGACTGACGCTCGATGCGACGAAAGTCACCATCGATGGCGATTACAATCAGCACCCCGACGCCAAGCCCGGCGAGTACGTCTGCCTGACGGTATCCGACACGGGCACGGGGATCTCCGACGACGTGAAGCGCCGCATGTACGAGCCGTTCTTCACCACGAAAGGCGTGGGGCGCGGCACCGGCCTCGGCTTGTCGATGGTGCAAGGGATCTTGAAACAGCATCGCGGTTGGGTCACGTTCGAATCGACGATCGGCGTCGGCACGCAGTTCGATTTGTACCTGCCAGTTGCCCCACAGGAAGCCGCGACGACTGTCGGCGGCCCCACCCGCTTACCCGGCATCGAACAAACTCCACCACCTGTAGCGACAACAGACATGCACAATTTAGATGGCGCGCAACCTCGCACGATTCTACTCGTCGACGATGAATCGATGATTCGGCTGTTGGGCCGAACGATTCTCGAACAGAAAGGCTACGAGGTTCTCGAAGCCGTCGATGGGGCCGATGCCGTCGATTTGTACTCCCGCGAACGCAGCCGCATCGACCTCGTCATTCTCGACATGACGATGCCGAGAATGTCCGGCCGCGACGCCTTTCAACGCATTACGACCGTCGATCCGAACGCCCGCGTCATCTTCTCCAGCGGCTACACCGTCGACGACCTTTCCGAAATCGACGGGGCCATGGGCATTCTCTCGAAGCCGTATCGACCGAACGACCTCCTCGCCGCCGTGCGACAAGCCTTACAAAACGGCCACACTTCTGCTACAAAAGAACAACCTGCCACAATGCTCGCGTCGCGTCTGTAGAATAGTCGTCATGATCTCGCTGACGACCGAAACCATCGATTACACGGCCCTTACCGAATCGGTGCGAGACCCGCATTGCGGCGCGGTGACGCTGTTCCTCGGCACCGTTCGCGATCTCACGGGCGATGTCGTCACGACGCACCTCGATTACGAAGCGTACGCGCCGATGGCGGATAAACAACTTGCCTTAATCGAAGCCGAAGTGCGGCAACAGTGGCCCGTCGGTGGCGTGGCGATCGTACACCGATTGGGCCGCCTGCACGTGAACGACATCAGCGTGGCCATCGCGGTGAGTTGCCCGCACCGCGATCAATCGTTCGCCGCGTGCCGGTATGCCATCGACCGCGTCAAAGAGATCGTGCCGATTTGGAAAAAAGACAACGCGCCAGACGGAACCAGCGACTGGATTCACCCCATCGAACCCCACGCGAGCTAACTGCCATGTCTGCGACGCCATCGAATTTGCCGAAAATCTATCTCGCCCGCCACGGCGAAACCGAGTGGACGAAAACCGGCCAGCACACGGGCCGGACGGACATCCCTTTAACGCCCGATGGCGAAGACGACGCGAAGCTCATCGGGCGTCGATTGGCGCACCTGAGTTTCACGAACGTCATCACCAGTCCGCTTCAACGCGCGAAGCGGACGAGCGAACTGGCGGGGTTCACGGCAACGGTCGATGCGGACCTCATGGAGTGGGATTATGGTGATTACGAAGGGAAAAAGACCGCCGATATTCGCAAACTCCACCCCGGTTGGCAGTTGCTCGTCGACGGTGCGCCGAACGGCGAAACCGGCACGCAAGTCGCCGCGCGAGCGGATCGAGTAGTGGCACGCCTGAAAGCGATGACTGGCAACGTGCTGGTGTTCGCGCACGGGCATTACCTGCGGGTGCTCGCGTCGCGCTGGGTCGGTGCGGATGTCTCGTTTGCCGCACACTTGCTGCTCGGGACATCGTCGATCAGCGTGCTGTCGTTCGATCACGGCAAACTCGACGAACCGGCTATCATGCTCTGGAACGACGATCGCCACCTGAGCGGGGAAGGCTGCCTGCTACCCTTGCCCGCCAGCGTAAAGTAATCGCCCATGACCGAGAACCTCGTCGACCGGTTTGGCCGAATCCACAACAACCTTCGCATCAGCGTGACGGACCGCTGCAATCTGCGCTGCACCTACTGCATGCCAGAAGATGTGACGTTCGTCGATCGCGGTGAACTGCTGACCTTCGAGGAAATCGCCCAGTTCGTGCGCGTGGCGGCACCGCTCGGCGTAAATAAAATCCGCCTCACCGGCGGCGAACCGCTGATGCGAAAGGGTCTCGATAGTCTCGTGCGAATGTTGACGCCGATACCGGGCATCACCGACATCGGGCTGACGACCAACGGCTTATTGCTTGCCGATCAGGCAGAATCGCTCTTCGCGGCAGGTTTGCGCCGATTGAATGTGTCGCTCGATACGCTCGACCCCGGTCGCTTTCGCGAACTGACCCGTCGCGATGGCGTCGACAAGGTGATCGCCGGGTTACTCGCGGCCAAGGCGGTAGGGTTCGGCCCGATCAAGGTGAACGCGGTCGCAATCCGTGGGTTCATCGAACACGATGCGGTCCCGCTAGCCCGATTCTGCCGCGATCATGGCTTCGAGTTGCGCTTCATCGAATATATGCCGATCGGTGCCGAGTCGTGGGAACGCGAAAAGGTCGTGTACGCACACGAGTTACTGGAATGGCTCGAGCGCGATGTCGCCCCGCTGTCACCGTCGCCCAATTACGACCCGCGTGCCCCGGCAATGGACTTCGACTACGCCGACGGCCAAGGCCGCGTCGGCATCATCGCGTCGCTGTCGCGGCCGTTCTGCCGAAGTTGTAACCGCATTCGCATTACAGCCGATGGCAAACTGCGAAACTGCCTGTTCGCACTGAACGAAACCGACGTGAAGCCGATGCTGCGCCGCCCGATCCCCGACACCATCGCACTGCGAACCTCACTCATCGACAGCGTCGCCGAGAAGTGGGAAGGCCACGAAATTAACACCGCAAAGTTCGTAAAACCGTTAAGAACGATGCACACCATCGGCGGGTGACCCCGGTCTTGTAGCTGGGTCTGTGACCCTGGTCTTGTAGCTGGGGTCTGTGACCCCGGTCTTGTAGCTGGGGTCTGTGACCCCGGTCTTATGTGAGAACCGGCCTCACAGAGGCCAGCTACAAAAGAACCGGCCTCACAGAGGCCAGCTACAGAATCCACTTTAGGAGATCGTATGTTCCGAATCGCATCGCTGATACTCGTCGCGTTTGCTATGCCGCTGGTGGCGGCGGACTACCCGGCGCTCCTGCTCAAGGTCGACGGCGCGGAACTCACGGTTTACCCGCCCGATGCGAAAGCAGGCTACTATCGCGGGTCGCGATTCGATTGGTCGGGCGTGATAGCGAACCTGAAGATCGGCGAGAATACGCTGTTCGGCCCGTGGAAAGATTCGCACGACCCCGCGAACAACGACGACATTACGGGGCCATGCGAAGAGTTCGGCATGGAGGCCCCACTCGGTTACGCCGAGGCCGCCGTCGGCGAAACGTTCCTCAAAATTGGCATCGGCGAACTGGAAAAACCGAAAGAAGAGAAGTACCGGTTCTTCCACAATTACAAGATCGCGAACGCGGGAACCTGGCGAGTCTCGAAGGTGACTGGGCTGCCCGGCGAATCGGCGAGTATCGAGTTTCGGCACACGATCCGCACGAAGTACGGCTATGCCTACCACTACAAAAAGACCTTGAGCATCGCGAGTGCATCCGAGGGGAAGCACCTCTTCCTCGACCTGCGCCACGAGTTGATCAACACCGGCGAAAAAACGATCGAGACCGACTATTACAATCACAATTTCTTCAACGTCAACGCGGAGCCAATCGGCCCGCGTTACCGCATCGAGTTCCCGAAAGCGATCGCGGCCACGGCAGAATCGAAGTTCGTCGCGCCGGCGGTTCTGAAAGAGGCGACGTTCACTTTCGGTGCGGCACTACCCGCAAAAGAATCGGCGTTCGGGTGGCTGACCGCACCCGATGGCAAGCCGATGGGCTACGACTTCGAGATGATCTTCGCGGGGAAGGAAAAGGGCCAGGGCGTGCGAATGCGCGTCAACGGCCAGGGGCAAACGGTGAGCAAATTCCAACTCTGGTCGATCCAGTCGTGCCTTTGCCCCGAGCCGTTCGTGAAGCTCAAAGTCGAACCGGGCGATTCGACGTCGTGGATGACGACGTACCATTTCCGCGCGAGCGAATGACCGCGATAATCGCACATGAGGATTGGTGAACGCCGATGTTACTCGAATATCAGGATGTCGAACTGTTTTTCCGGCTGCACCGGACGCTGATGTTCTTCGTGAACCAGCGTCTCAAGGTGATTGCCGACGACATCACCACCCCGGAAGAATTCGCTGCCCTGTCGCCGGAAGTCCGGCTCAAGGTCCGCGACGCCTTGGTTGCAAACGTCGACCTGATCGAGTCTTTTGTCGAAGAGAACCCGGCCCGCCTGCCGGACGACGACCTTGCCATCGTTCGCTCCTGGCGGCATCTGGTTGCTGACACGTTTTACGTCTTCCGCGAACTCAAAAAGTACACGGTGTTCCTTTCGCACAACTCACAGCCGGTCGCTTACGGCGTTCTGGCGCTGTCGCAACCATTCGAGGACTTGATCGGGCCGCATCTGCCAGTCCTGACGAAGACGGTGTTGCTGCCGTTCAAGGACCACATCGTTTACGACGGCTTGATGAACAGTTATCGCGTCTCGTTTGGCGCCGGCATCCGGCGAAATCTGAATCAGGATTTCAAAGATGCGAAGGCACGGCAAGGGATCGTCACGTCTCTCCCGGTTACGGCCACGTCGAAGCCTGTTAAAGCGCCGAAAGCCAAACTCATCCCGATGCCATCGAAGGAAGAAAAGAATGTGTCTCTAGCGGTGATCGTCGGGTTGATCGACCAGTTCTGTCGCGAGCATCTGAATGAAGAGTACGCCGTGCTTTGTCGGAGCATGGCCGAGAAATTGGCCCGCAAGCGGCCCTCGCCCTTGCTTCACGGCAGTCCAAATGCTTGGGCGAGTGGCATCGTTCGGGCAGTCGGCGGCGTCAACTTTTTGCACGATAAAAGTCAGACGCCTTACATGCGCTCGACCGACATCGACCACTATCTTGGAACCAGCCCGAGCAGCGGGGCGACGAAGCTGGCAACGATTCGCAAGATGCTGAAACTCCATCAAATGGACCCCAACTGGACGCTGCCGAGCCGTCTGGCGAGCAATCCAATGGTGTGGATGCTGCAAGTGAACGGGTACATGATGGATATTCGCCATGCTCCCAGGGATGCTCAGGTGGTCGCTTTCGAGAAAGGGTTGATCCCATATATCCCGGCTGATCGGCAGCAAGGGTGAGCGATGGACGAACTCGACGACGCCTATGCCTTCAAGCGATTCGCGAAACTCTTGCGCGTTTTGACGATCTTCGGTGCGATCACGGCCATGCAATACGGTTGCCGGGGGTTCGAGCGAAAGTATCCCTGGTGGTAATCGTCGGCGACGAAAAACTGCGTCAGCGGCGCGATCTCGGTTACGATCGGATCGGCCCACGCTTTCTCCGCCGTCAACTCGGCAATCGCCGTCTCCGCGATCGCTTTCTGTTCCGCATTGTGGTAGAAAATCGCCGAGCGATACTGCGTGCCGGCGTCGGCCCCTTGGCGGTTCAACGTGGTCGGGTCGTGGATCGCAAAGAACACTTCGAGTAGCTCGCGGAAGGAAATTTTCGCGGGGTCGAACGTCACCTGCACGACTTCGGCATGGCCCGTTCGGCCCGAACAAACCGATTCGTACGTTGGCTTCTTGTCGCCGCCCCCCGTGAAGCCCGACGCGACATTTTCGACGCCCACCAGTTGCTCGAAGCACGCTTCCAAGCACCAGTAACATCCGCCACCTACCGTGGCCATTTCCGTCGTAGCAGACATGTTCAACCCTCCTGGGAAAGTATGTATGCCAACATTATAGCCCGGCTGTGCGAATCCATCCCGAGCGGAAAGCGTACCGTCGTGGATGGCGGACGCAACGAGTACGCCATCCACGCCGCATTCGCCGAGTCGATCGACGTCGTCCCAGTTGCGGACACCGCCGCCTGCGATGATTTCCATCGTAGGGTAGCGTTCGCGAATGTCGGTACAGAGTTTTTCGGTACCCGTGCCGCCACCGACTCCCACGCGGGCCACATCGAGCACGATCACCGTGCGAAAGCCGATCTCCCACACGCGATCGACCAGCCCGAGCGCGTCCTTCGGGTTGCGTAAACCCCACTCAGCCCACGGCCCGACGAGCAAGCCATCGCGTAAATCGACCGAGAATACAGGCGGTTTGGCCGCACGGTGTCGTTGGAACGACTCGCGAACGAATTCGGGTCGCGCACCGACCTCAAATGCCGCGATCTCGCGAAACCGAGCGTCCGGTGGCTCTTTTCCAAGCCCGCCACGATCGAGGTAAATCGTGCCGTTCCAATCCGGAAGTATCCGTACGTCGAAGTCGCTCGTCCCGCATCGCAACATCTCCAGATCGGCGATGTAAATGGCTTCCGCACCCGTGGCTCGAAGTAGTGCCCGTGCCACGATTTCCGGTTCGCACGAATCCACGAGAGCAGAGCGAATCGGCGTATACGTCTCCCGATTGCCCGCCACGCCACGCACGACTCGGCCGCGCATGATGTCGAGCACAGGGATGATTTTTGGGTGTTTCGACATCGATTCTCGAACGAAGGCCAGAAATGCGAAGTGGTCCGTCGTTTACCAACAAGTAGCGAGGGCCGGGTTTGAACCGGCGACCCATCGCTTATGAAGCGATTGCTCTAACCACTGAGCTACCCCGCCAACACTCATCAATTTACAGTCCCACTCCTAGCTGGCAAGTGTCACTTCGCAGGTCGTCGAGTATCGTTCGACCGGATCATCCCCTAAGACCCGCAGCTTTCCCGATCCGAAGAGATTGCGTAGCCGAAATAGACTCGCACATTTAGCACTGATGGGGTAAACTATTCTCACTGCTAAACTCTCTCACCTTCCCTCGCGGAGCTTTGCCGCAATGCGTTACGCACTCTTCTCGCTCGTTGCTTGGGTTACTCTCTCTCTGGTCGGTACCACCGCGCCGCCAGTCGTGCCGCCGGATTTTGCTCAGCCGCAGTCGCCCCCGAAACCGGCACCGTTCCCGATCAAGTACATCGATCAGGGGCAGTTCGATCCGCGACTCAAGGGTTACACCACTCCCGAAGGCTTCAAACTCGAAATCGTCGCGACCGATCCCGTCATCATCAATCCCGTGGGCATGACCTTCGCCCCCGATGGCACGCTGTTCGTTCTCGAATGGGCACCAGATCCGTACAGCGATGGCCGTTGGTTCGAGTTCAAGGAAACCTTCCGCTATCGCGATGGCACCACCAAACAGGTGGCTACGATGAAAAAGTTCGTGAACGACCCGTTCAAACAACTCACGTTCAACGCCGCAAAAGGTACATACGAATCGGCGAAAGTGATCATCACCGATGAGTTGCCCTCGACCGTGGTGTATCGCGATGGCTGGCTGTACACCGCGAGCCGGGGCACCGTGCGGCGTTATCGCCAGTCGCTGCCGAACGGGCTTTGGGACATGAAAGAGACGATTGCACAAGGCTTTTGTGGGTTCCACCACCACCAAGTTTCGGGGCTGACGTTCGGCAACGATGGCAAGTTGTACATAACGAGTGGCGACGACGACAACTTCGCGGAAGGCTCCGATGGCAGCCGCGCAACGGTTATGCGTGCGGGTGCGGTGTTCCGCTGCAACCCCGATGGCACGCAACTCGAAACCTTCTCGCAAGGCTACCGCAACCCGTATCGCGACCTCGCGCACGACGACAAATTCAACTGGTTCCACACCGATAACGACAACGAAGACGGCAGCAAGTTCACCGGCTGTCGCATCATGCACGTTGCCGAAGACACCGATTTCGGCTGGCGGCTGAAGACCGGCGCACGCTGTTGCCGTCCGGATAGTTTGCGCGGGGCCGTTGCGGGCGAACTACCCGGCAAAGTCGCACCGATGATCAAAACGGGCCGTGGCTCGCCTGCTGGATTGCTCATTTACAACGACACGCGGCTCCCGGCCCACTACCGCGGCCTGCTTTCCTACCCCGACGTGTACCGCAAAACCATCCGCAGTTATCGCGTCAAACCGAATGGCTCGACGTTCGATATCGACGCGGAATTCGAACTGCTCAAGAGCGAAGATCCGCTGTTCCGCCCGTGCCAGATGGTGACCGGCCCTGACGGCGCAATTTACATTTGCGACTGGCGCACGGACTCTGGTGGTGCGGGCAAACTCTGGGGCGACGGCAAAAATGGCCGCATCTACCGCATGAAGTGGATCGGCACGAAGGAACACCCCGAACTGCCACTCCGCGGCATGGATTCGTGGGCGAAACTCACCAAAGCGAGCAACGATGAACTCGTGGCCAAACTCTCCGCCGTGGACTTCAGCGACCGACTGATCGCCCGCGATGAACTGGTACGCCGCGGCGAAACGTCGCGCAGCGTCGTACTGCGAAAAATCGTATCGGGGACGATCGAACCGAGTGGCCGCCTGCCCGCGCTCGGTGTTCTGCAAGCGTTCTGGAATAGCGATGTCGAAGACCTGTTCCGGCTGTTAATCAACGACGAATCGGCCGACGTTCGCCGCGTGGCCATCGAAGGTTTAGGCTTGCGTGCGAAGCCGAAAGATGCCCGCATTCACGAAACCCTCGTTCGTGCGATGAGCGACAGCGATCCCGCCGTTCGCCGTGCCGCGATCCTTGCGGTGGGCCGTATCGGTGCGGACGGTGCCCCGAACGCGGTCGTGCAAGCGTGGTCGAATTTTGCCCGCACAACCGATGGCAAAGATGCCTTCCTCGCCGATGCGTATCTGCGTTCGATCGAACGGCTGGGCCAGCCGGGGATCGATGCCCTCATCAAGGCCGCAGAAAATGGCGATAACATTCTTCGCGATAAGGTGGCGATCGCATTCACCGGAATGCGGACTCGCCCCGCCGCCGATGCACTTGCGAAATTGCTGACCGCAATTTACTTCACGCCGGGGCAGCGGGCCGATCTGGTTCGCTCGTACGCGAATTATCTGTTCGACCCCGCGATGTCGCTCGAACCGCTCGCGGCCTACATGGCCGTCCGTCCTACTGAATCGGCGGCGGTGAAAATCGCGGCGCTCGAAGTGCTCGGCGCAACGGGCAATTTGACATCGGCAAACGGCAACAAGTTGGTGATGACGTCGCTCGATTCGCCCGAAGCCGAAGTGCGTTCGGCTGCTGTGCGTGCCATCGAAGAAAGCCGCCTCGGGTCGGTGTTACCGAAACTGCTGGCGTTCGCCGCCGACGCGAGTAAGACCGCCGAAGAACGCGCCGCCGTGTTGCGGGCGATCCGCGTCACGGGCAACGCCACCGCCGTGAAACCGCTGCTCGATCTCATCGCTTCCAACGAAGTGACTGCACTGCGACTCGAAGCCCTGCGAACGCTATCGGCGATCGACATCGCGCAAAGCCGCAGCATCGCCGAGAAGTGGCTCGACCTCAAAGACAACGTACTCGTGACGGAAGCGGTCGCGATTTTGGGTGCGACCAAGGAAGGCGCGAAGCTCATCGGCGAGCGGTATGTCGCCAAGAAACTGCCACGCGAAATGTGGCCGAGCGTATCGGAGTCGTTACGCAAGTTCCTCGCCGACCCCGCGATTTTGAAGCTCAACATGGACGTCATGAAAGGCGGCCTGTTGCTTTCGACGGCACCCGCGGACATCATCAAGGTTCGCGAACTCGTCGCCACCAAGGGCGACCCGAAGAAGGGCAAAGAGATTTATCTGAACTCGAAGGTACTGGCGTGTGTGAGTTGCCACAAGATGGAAGGCACCGGCGGCCAAGTCGGCCCCGACCTCACCCGGCTCTGGGATACGCACAGTATTGAGAAAATCATGGAGTCAATCGTACAGCCGAGCAAGGAAATCAAAGAAGGATACCAAGCCTATCGCCTCAGCACCACAGCTGGGCAAGTGTATGTCGGTTTGAAGGTATCCGAAAACACGATGGAAGTCGTGATTCGCGAAGCGAGCGGCAAGGACATCCGCGTACCGAAAGGCGACATCGACGAACTCTCCACGTCGAAAGTGTCACTAATGCCCGACGATGTGATTTCGCAAATCACCTACGATCAGTTCATCGACTTGATCGCATTTTTGAAGAGCAAAAGCGAACAGGAATCGATGCGAGTTGCGGTAGCCGTGAAGCCAGTGATCGTGAAGCCGATGACCGTTAAACCGGAGCTTGTAAAGCCGGCGATTGTAAAACCGGCAATCGTTAAGCCAGTTATTGAGAAGCCCGCGGTCGTTAAGCCGGTGATTGTTAAGCCAGGGATGTAAGGCTGGTTTCACCAAAAATGGAACGACAGGATTTGCACGATTAATAGGATTCAAAATCCTGTTCAATCTTGTGAATCCTGTCCGTTATCAAACCTATTCAAATTTCTGAAAACTTTGCGTGCAGCTTTGGCATCCGATACTTCATTTCCTCTTCGTCGTCGAAGTCCCAATCTTCGCCGGCGGGCACATCCGAATTTTCTCTGCCGCCGTGCGCCGCTTCGAGTGCCACGTAGTACACATGGTGGTCGTCACCACCCGTGACTGCGCAATAGGCATCGGCGGCGGGGTAGCATTCGCAACTCGCCTCGTCGGGTTCGCACTTCACATTTGCGAGCGTATCCGCATCCTTCAACGCGGCTTCGTACACACCTTGGCCTTTCAGCAACAGCCACGAGCGAAAGTCGATGAAGCCATCGTCGGAACAACCGCCGTTCATGATGTATCCGGCACCCCACAACTTCCACGTGTAAGCCTCGCTGTGGTAGTGATCCCACATGTGGCCAAACGCGAGGATCTCCGCCGGTTCGAGTTTCGCAAGGCTTTCCACGAGCGTCTCCGCCTGCGCTTCCGGGCCAGCCTCTTTCGTCGAGTCGATCAGTTTCCAGAATTCCTCGGTCGTCATCATGATGCGATGCTCCAAGTGGAACGAGAGTGAGTAATCCGGCTAAAATTATGGATGAGCAAGCAAATTGGAACGCTATCGAAACACGTCCTCAAGACCCTTCTCGGCGTTGTCGATGCTGTACTGGTTGATCTTGCGCTCCCACTCATCGAGATCGGCCGCCACATCGTCCGGGATATCGAGTGGCTGAATCTTTTCCATTGCCGCTTGTACGCGAGCGATTTCCTCGGCGGACATTGGCCCATCGTCTCGGTCGTCCCCGGAAGTCACCACGACTTCCGTGCCTTCTGGCAAGTCGATCGGCTCGACAGTTTCCACCCGTCCGTTACGGATGACGCCCTTCAACATTAGTAAACTCATGTTTCGCCCCCTTCAATTGATCAAACTAGTTTAGCAGTTGGACTACACTTCCGTGGGCCACTCTTTCCAGTTTCTCGATTGACGCCAAAATGCCAGTGGGTTGTCGTAGACGATCTTTTGAATCGTCGCTTCCGGGTGGCCGCGGCGCTTCATTTCCTGAATGAGTTCGGGCACCGCGAGCGGATCCGATTTGCCCCAATCGCCCGCCGAGTTCGCCATGATGCGATCCGTGCCGACGCTCTCGATAATATCGCAAGCCCGCGACGGCGTACACTTCGTCGTCGGGTATAGCGTCATCCCGCACCAGAAGCCATTATCGAGTGCCAACCGCACCGTATGTTCCTCGACGTGATCGACGCAAACGCGGTGCGGCTTCACGCGGCGATCCCCCTTCAGCATGTCGATAATCATCCGCGTGCCCTTGTATTTGTCCTCCAAGTGCGGCGTGTGAATCAGTACGAGTTCGTCGGTTTTCATGGCTAAATCGAGATGCTCTTGGAAGATCGTCGCCTCGTTCGCGGTGTTCTTGTTGAGGCCAATTTCGCCGATGCCCAGCACGTTCGGCTTCGACAAAAATTCCGGAATCAGCGCGATGACATCGCGCGACAAACTCACGTTCTCCGCCTCTTTCGCATTGATGCAGAGCCACGCATAATGCCGAATGTGAAACAGCGCCGCCCGCTTCGGCTCGACCTCGGTGAGGTGCCGAAAGTAATCGTGAAACCCCGCCGCCGTCCCGCGGTCGAACCCCGCCCAAAACGCCGGCTCCGAGATCGCGGCACACTGCGCGTAAGCCATCCGCTGATAGTCGTCCGTCGTGCGCGAAATCATATGAATATGCGGGTCGATGTATTTCATTGCGAGGACTCCAAGGTACTGCATGACAGTTTATCGGTCGGAGGAGTTGGACGCCACTGCCGATGATTCTTGAACGGTCGAAAGGCAGCGGAAAGATTTGCAACAATGGCCTTAAATCTTCCAACTGTAGCTAGAGACGTAGATCGTGCGGTTTTTCCATGTACGAGTCTGCCACATGTTCTTCTTTGGCGTGTCGGACGAGTATTTCACCTCGTCATTCATCCCGTAATAGACGGCCTCAGAAATGACCGTCTGATATGACGATTCGCTGAAGGTACACATCTTCGCCGCCCAGTTCGCAGCAGGGCCGACCCACACCAAGTCATTTGTGCCGCGAATGCCGGTCTGAGCAGCCATCACCTTGCTGGTGTCGATTGCCGTAACCTGCTTCAGCACAAAATCACTATTCCGCACTTCCTTCACAAGTGGGTTGATGATGTTGATCACGGCGCGCTTTATTTTCATCGCAGTACGAACGGCAGACGTGTTTTTGGAGCGACCGATAAAAACGGCCATCACACGGTCGCCATCATAAGCGGTTACAGTGCCTCCCTCGGCTTTGATCAGTCGCGTGGCGCACAGTAGGTACGTTTTGTATATCTCGGCAGCGAACTCTTTTGTTTTGTCATCCACCATGTTGGTAGAGCCGTCGATGTCTGCGTAAAGTACGGTGGCGTCCAGATTCACGCCAATATTGCCGAGACCTACATCTCCCGGTTCAGGGACGACCTTCCCATCGCGCATCTCCCACTTCTTGTTGAAAGTGGTGCGGACTTCGCTTGTTAAATCTTCCAGTAAGCCCACAGCTTGCCCTCACTTGGTTGAGCGCTAGTGCCGGAACTCGCAAATGATCTGCCACAGAATTTGCGGGAATTCCCGTGAAAACAAGCGAAATACTTGGGGCGTTAATTCCGAGTTCTGGCACTA
>JAYVQG010000350.1:0-16375 GCA_043757025.1 Limnoglobus sp. | reverse complement strand
TGATTCCGAAATCGGGAATGATTCCAGGGATGGGTGGGTGGGTAAGTGGTGGAATCATTCCCTGCTACCCAAAATCGCCGCAATTGAAACCAGGCCGTGATTCGTGTCATTCGTGGTAGAAATGATAATACTCAGTAGTTGTCCCGAATTCTCAATCGAGATTGGGTTATGGTTAGGCTCCTGCTTTTGTTGTTCGTGATCGCCATTTGTTTGGCGGTGGCACCGGTTGGCCGTCCGACCGTGCAAACGGCTATCGCAACCCCTCTTTCAGTGCCAACAATTATCACGTGCGATGCGTTGCCATCGAACGAACAGTTCGCAATCCTCGCACGCACAGACCCCATCGCAATGATGCAGGCATCGCTGAGCCGTTATTCGTGCGAGATTCGTGGCTACACTTGCGTGATGCAAAAGCAGGAACGCATCGGCGGTAAACTCGGACCCGATGAGGTGATTCGCATTGCCTTCCGCGACGATCCGTTTGCGGTACTCATGAAGTGGGAACGCGGGGCCGGTCTCGCAACGGCGACGCTGTTTGCCCGCGGCGACAACAACGGCAATATGAAAGTCCGTTCGTTCATCGGCATCAACACCGATACCGATCCGATGGGGCGGTTGGCACGACAATCGTCGCGGTTTGCCATCACCGATTCCGGCATCTATCGCGGCACACTCCGTTCGCATCGCGTCTGGTCGGCATCGCGAGATCGCGGCGAGTTGAAGGTCGAGTTTGCGGGAACGAAAACGGTGCCCGCGTGCGGGAATCGTCTTTGCCACGTCATCGTTCGCACGTGCGACAACCCCGAACTGGACAACTTCCGCCTCGATGAACCCGAGTTGCGGAAGGCGACGGATCACCCATTGGAAGCACTCGGTAAAGTGACGCTGATGTACGATGCCGAGACGTGGCTCCAGGTCGGTACCGAGATTCTCCGGCCCGATGGGTCGCTGCTTGCGACCTATTATTTTCGCGACATCGTTTTGAATCCGACGTTCGACCCGCAACAGTTTCACCCGAGTGCTTTATCGAAGAAGTGACTTGCGGCATAGCAACGATCGACTAATTGCATCCGCCATTTTTCGTCGGTATATTGCCCGCGTTCTTCCGCCCACACACGCACTTCCTCAACGAGCGGCTTCAGTGCGGCAATTGCCTTGGCACGCGGCACAAATGGCCGATCTTGCAGGCTTAGCAGCGTGGCGGAGGTGTGTGCGAATGTCGTCCCTTCGCCGCTAACGGGCGCGCCGCCGATGCATCGCGCCGCAAACCACGTCGTTTCCGTCAACGGATATTCGATCTCGATTTTCGTGCGAAAGAGGCCATCGGCTGGTTCGCTACTGGCAGAGGCCACCGTCTCGCCGTTCGCCAGGATTTCGAACCGCGAGAACGCCGTCAGACACTCGGCCTTCGCTCGAACAACCACTGTGGCTTCGGCAGTGCGTTCGACTTCAAACGAAATGATCGGCCCATTCGTGGCGAAGGTGCGACCCGCGCGAACGGCTTCGACCCAAGCGGGATACGTGCGGGCTTCCTCATTCGGAATCTGCGCGTACGTTCGCATCGCACCGAGTGCGGTGGCGTTCGAGTCTTTCGCACTGCCGCCCACGAGCGGCAAGAAAATGCCTGCGTTCCAAAGTTTATACACCCACGGAAAGAACGGTTGCGAACGCGGTTGCGGGTCGCACTCGATCGCGTCGATCTTGCCGAGAATGGCCGCAACGAGCGCTTCCGACCCGATCGAACCGCCCTCGGAGCGAAACGCATCGGCCCAAACCACGAGTCCGTTTTTCCGATGGCATTGCTCGCACCAATCGACAATCGACCAGTCATCGCTATCGTCGGGGCTACCGAACGCGATCGGGTAAACCGGCCGATGCGAGTGGAGCAAACTCAATTTCCCGAGGTACGGATGCTCGTTAAACGTGTTGACGACCACGCTGGCGGTGCCCTTTTCGAGTAACGCCGTTTGCCCGCTAAACGCGGTGGCGTTCGGGTACGTGAAGTACGTGTTGCCATCGTTCGCGAGGTGAAAGTAACGGCGAATTAGCAAGTTCGCGATGTCCAGATCTTCCGCAGCGGCTTCCATTAAGGCCGCGTGTGGCGACAAATATTGCACCCGCGTATCGGCACTCAACCAGCCCGTATCCGCACGATTCGTCCAGCGTTCGATTTCGTAGCGCAATGCCATCTTGCCAGGGCTAATCGTCACGGATAGATCGAGCGGGCGATACTCGATTCCCTTATATATCTGCAACCGGATCGGCACGCCGGTGGGCAGGCGAAGCTCGGTTGCGCCGTCGATGTAGCTGAACAATTCGCGGCCAATTTTTACCAGCCCGCCGAGTTCTTCGCCTTTGCCGATCGGGAAAATCGGCGGTCGCCCGAACGGCGAGTACGTCTCGCCGTTCGGCCCGCTGATCCGCAGCCGAACCGGCGTAGGCTGTTTCGTCGTTGAGTCGTTAATCCGCAGATGGACCGTTTGCATCGGGGTTAGTATTTCTCAGCGCCACCGCAGATGCGGAGGATTTGTCGGAATGCGTCGATCGCGATGGGGAACAGGTCTGCGCCGGTGACGCCGCCCGTTGGGCCGCCGCCACGCAGGTGCGGTTCCATCACGGCGAAGCCGTCGTAGCCGCGTTGCACGGCATCCCAGATCGTGTACGGAATCTGCCCGTGGCCATAGCCCGGTAGAACGCCGTGCTCTTCGCCCGTCTTCCAGTCCTTGATGTGCAAGTGTGCGGTAAATTCTTTCGTGAGTTCCCAGCCCGCAATCGGGTCGTAACCGCAGAAGATCCAGTTCGCGTTATCGTGTGCGGCACGCAAGTTCGGATGATTGACGGCCTTAAATAAGTCGCGAACTCGCTCCGGGGAATCGCCGAAAATCTTGTGTTCGTTTTCGTGAAACAGCACGATCCCCGCCTTCGCTGCGAGTTCGGTTTTCAGCCGCATCCGGCGATAAATCTCTTCGCGGTGCGGCTCCCAGTTGCCGTCGAATGTGCCCGTCGCAGGTGGGTAGTAGCTGAACACGCGGATGTTCGGCGTGCCGAAAACGGCGCACAGTTCGATGGCGCGCTTGAACTTGTCCAAGTGCGGTTCAAACGGGGCATCGATCGCGATTTTGCCAATCGGCGAGCCGATTGCGGAGATACCGAACCCTTCGCCTTTCCGCATCGCGTCGAACTCGTGAATCTGCGCATCCGTGAGCGCGAGCACGTTCGTTTTGTGGATCGAACGAAACTCGATGTGCCGCACGTTGGCAGACTTCAGCACAGCCAGTTGCACGCGCGGATCGGGAGAAATTTCATCGGCAAACGCACTTAACGTAAACATGTTCGGGAACCTCGGAGTTAGTTTCGTTTTACGATCTTCATCTTCACTTTATTGGCGACGAACGTCTTCTCGCCAGCGGCGGGGAAACGCACTTTCACGCGTTTGAGCGCGCCGTAACCGCTTACGTCGGTGATCTGGCCAATACCATATTCGTCGTGTTGTACGACTTGCCCAGTCACGTATTCGCCATCGGTGGAGACGCTACCCATCGCGATGGGCGGGCTTTTCGGGCGATCGAGCGTAGCGGCGGTGCGGGTTCGCCAGACTTCCATCGCGGTACGTGCGGTGTTGCGGTTGCCCATCCCGTCGACGCGCTCGACATCGCGCGGCAATTCGTCGAGGAACATGCTCGGCACCGCGTACAAGAACTGCCCGCGAAACTCACGCACGCGGCTGTGGCACAAGTACAGTTCCTTCATCGCCCGCGTGATCCCCACGAAGCAGAGCCGTCGCTCTTCTTCCATGTCTTCTTCTTTGCCCAAGCTCCGTTCGTGCGGCAACAAACCCTGTTCGATCGCCATCATATACACCACGGGAAACTCCAGCCCCTTCGCGGCATGGAGCGTCATCACCGAGACGCGGTCTGCGGATTCATCCCAGTTATCGACATCCGAAGCGAGTGCGATTTGTTCGAGGAAATCGCCGATGGTTCGGTTGTTATCTTCGTCGTGAAACTGCTTCGCCGCCGTGATGAGTTCTTCGATGTTCGCCAAGCGATCCGCATCGTCATCATCGGTCGAATCTTTGAGCATCGTGCGGTAGCCGGACTTATCGAGCACGAGCCGAATGACTTCGTGCGGCGGCAGTTCGAGCGAGGCACGCAGGTCGGTAATGATGCGCGAGAAGTCTTTGAGTCCCGTCGCGGCCTTGCCTTTAATATCCGTAATTTTCGCGACTTGACCCGCCGCCGACATCGGGCCGATTTCGTGACTTTCCGCGTAGGCCGTGAGGCGATCGAGGCTGGTTTTGCCGATGCCGCGCGTCGGCTCGTTGACCACGCGATAAAACGAAACCGTGTCCGCCGGGTTGACGATGAGACGTAGGTAGGCCAGTACGTCGCGGTTCTCTTTTCGCTCGAAGAATGCGAGGCCTTTCACGATCTGGAACGGCACGCCGTGCTTGATGAACGCCGATTCGAGCGAGCGCGTCAGCGCGTTAATCCGCACGAAAATCGCATGGTCGCGGTAGCGATGTTTCTTCTCCTCGATCGTCTTCTTGATGCGGATGACCACCCCTTCGGCTTCGTCGAGGCCGGTCTCGAACGTCAGAATTCGCACCGGTTCGCCACCGGGGTTTTCGGTAATCAGCGACTTCTTTTTGCGGAGCTTGTTGTGCGCGATCAGCGAGTTCGCGGCGGCAATCACGGCTTGCGTGCTGCGGAAATTTTGTTCGAGCGTAATCACCCGCGCGCCGGGAAAGTCGCGCTCGAAGTTGAGAATATTCGTGATGTCCGAGCCGCGCCACCGGTAGACGTTTTGATCGGGGTCGCCGACGACGCAGAGGTTCGGGTAGTTGATCGAAAGTCGGCGTGCGATCTCGTACTGCGCGGAGTTCGTGTCCTGATATTCGTCGATGAGGACGTAGCGAAATCGGGCATCGAGTTCGGCACGCAGTTCTTCGTTGTGCCGAAGAGCAAGTGCAGGCAGGTACAGTAAATCGTCGAAGTCCATCGCGTTCGCGGCACGCAATCGCTTCTCGTAGCCGTAATACACTTTCGCCACGGTCTGGCTGAGGAAGTCGTTTGCGGTGCGCTCGAACTCTTTCGGCGTCTGAAGCTGATTCTTCGCTTTGCTGATCGCCCCGCCGATGCGTTCCGGGGTAAATTTCACATCGTCCATGTTGAGCGCTTCGAGCGCTTGCTTGACGAGTTTATTGCGGTCGTCGGTGTCGTAGATCGTAAAGTTCTTGTCGATGCCGAGCCGGTCGGCGTACTGGCGTAGCAGCCTCGCGCCCAAACTGTGGAAGGTGCTGACGAAGACGCGATTGCCGGGCGAAATCGTCTCGACGCGGTGCCGCATTTCCCCAGACGCTTTGTTTGTGAACGTGATTGCTAAGATGTTACTAGCGCGAACGCCCTGTTGCAGCAGAAACGCAATCCGCCGGGTAATCACCCGCGTTTTGCCGCTGCCCGCACCGGCCAGCACGAGGAGCGGGCCTTGCGTACATTCGACGGCTTCGCGTTGAATCGGCGTAAGGTCCGACAACAGGTCAACAGACATTCGTAACTCCCGCAGCAACGCGCGAACCGAATCGACTCAAACGAGCATTGTACCGAACGGGGTAGCGAGAGAGATCCAGGCGGAATGATTTGCTGGGAACCGAGCGGGCATGTCATCGATTAGTCATCGGACACGATCGTGAATCGCTGAGGGTTCTTGAGTGTCCAGGTATTGCCTTGTTGGATGATTTCGCCCGAGCACATGACTTCTGCACGATCCTGGTATGCGAGTGCGGCCAGACGATGATCCTCGCTACCGAGTTCGATATGAATCCGGCGTGGCTCGCCTTTCACGTAGCCTTTGATCGTCACCGGCCCGGCGATCGGTCTGTCGATGTCTTCGCTTTTGAGTTGCACGACAAAACCACGGATTTCCGTCTCTTCAGGAGGGGCTTTACGCCGGTACAGCCGTGATGCCTCATCGATGAGTCCGATGTGGTCGCTGGGGATGATGATTTCGCGCGGTACCGATGCCTCGGCGGGGCGAGATCTTGCGTAAGTGAAAGAGATTCGCAACTCGTCGCCATGTTGACTTTGTTTGCCGTTCATGCCGACGATAGCGGAGCAAAGGTTAGCAGAGACACCTTCGGGGATGAGCCGCTCGAAGACGTCGGTATCTGGAGTCGTCAGCGATCGATCCGTAGCGGATCGCAACGATTGGAGTGCCGTGGCAAGTTTGATGACGGCTCGCCGCTCGAAGGGATCGTCCGGCGGGAAAAGTACACCCTGTCGCCCAGGTATCATGGGGCTGACGGGCGAGTGGATCGCGAGGACGAAGCTGCCACGTTCCGTTTGCCCCATACGAAGGCGGCGAACGAACTCAACGGCATCGTCGGGCCGCTTCGTGGCGTAGTACGCTCTCGGTTGAACGACGGCACAAGCCCCAGCAAGCATCATCTCGCGGGCATTGTCGATCAAGGCTTCACCTTGGTCGAGGGAAATAGAACCATCGCTAGCGTTAGCGTGGCGGAAGCGAACGCGAATGACGTCCGCACCGGCGGTTTGGAGGTCGGAAAGAACTTCGAGTTGCGAACGCTTCTCGCGCGCCGCGATGCCGCCAACGACTTCGGACATTCGCAGAACATAATCGCCCAACGTACGCCGCAATGGCAGGATGATTTCGATTTCCCCTCGTTCGATCTGACTCGTCCATATCGACATACGATCTGGCTGAGATTCGACTTCGATCCAGCCGCTGTTACGAAGGTACGCGGCCACGTCGCCGGGGTTGAGTTGTTCGAATGGCGTGCGATCGCGGATGACAATGTTCACGTTCGTGCGCCCGCTTTCAGTAGCTTTAATAAGGCGTTCGGGTCGAATAAATTCGCCTTCGGCACCGCGACTGTGACAGTGGTCTTGTTCCTGGATTCCGGCAGACCTGTTAAATCGACCCAGTATGCCGCTTTCCTCATGATCATCTGATCGGCATCCTGAGTCAACCAGTTGTCTAACTTGGGCGGGACCATGAGTACGATGAGCACCCGCGGTATCAGATCATCCCCGCTGAGATCATTGTAGTTCTTGAGCAGAAGCGGGTATCGAAACACCCCGTTCTTTTCTGGAATCACTGCGGAGCATTTCAACTGCGCTTCGAGCCTCGGCCGGCTGGGCCGACCCGATGTAATTTTTGTCGTAAACCCGATATCGATGCTGTCGTCGTCGATCTCATGCTTATAAGTGTTGACACGAGCGGCGGCTGCCACTGCACGAACGTAAGCGATGCTGAATTGCTCTTTTTGCTGTTCGAGTGTTCGAGTGTCATCGTGTGTCCCGTTGATAATGTTCGATCATTCGTTACCCTCACAGCAACAATCCTTCGCCGCTATCTTGTTACGAAAAATCAAGGCTTCCGGCGTCGCTTCCACTGTCTGTTTCGCAGTCATGGGTTTTCGAATAAGATACACCTCAATGTTTCGTGGTGAGGGTAGCGGGTATGGAAATCGTTGGCCTCGGAACGCATATTTTGGACTGTCCGCGCGTGCGGAAACTCATCGACAAACATGCCGAGAAGTTCCTGAGTACGGTGTTCACGGTGCGCGAAATGGCGTATTGTGCGGAACGGACGCACAGCACCGAATATTACGCGGCGATCTGGGCGACGAAAGAAGCGGTGTTTCGGGCGCTCGGCACGAAATGGCGTCGCGGTGTCGACTGGCGGGACGTCGAAGTCGTCTGCGAATCGTCGATCGAGCCGTACGCCGTCATCAGTGGCCCGACGAAAGATCACTACGAAACCCGAGGCGTCACCGACATTCGGATTTCATTTTCGTACTCGCGGCTCTTCGTCACGGCGACGGCGATTGCCGTCCGGTAATCGACGCCGATCCTAAAACTCCATCGATAACCTACAATACACCGATGCTTCTCCCGTTATCACCTGCATTGATTCTCGCCCCGATGGAAGGGGTGACCGATGCGCCGATGCGTGCGGTCCAGGGCGAGTGCGGGGCGTTCACGCATTCGGTTTCGGAGTTTCTGCGGGTCAATCAGAACGTGCCGCCGAAGAGCGTTTTCTTCAAGCATGTGCCCGAGTTATTACACAACAGCCTCACACCGAACGGGTTGCCCGTTCACGTGCAGTTGCTCGGCGGCGATGCCACGTTGTTGGCGGAGACGGCGGCGTTTGCGTGCGAACTCGGGGCACGGGCCATCGACCTGAACTTCGGCTGCCCCGCGAAGACGGTCAACCGGCACGATGGCGGCGCGACGCTGTTGAAGTACCCGAAGCGGATACGCGAAATTGTCGGTGCCGTGCGGTCGGCGGTGCCGCGTGCGATACCGGTCTCGGCGAAGTTGCGGCTCGGCTGGGACTCGCTCGATCCGATCTTCGAGAATGCCGCGATGGCCGCAGAAGGCGGGGCATCGTGGCTGACGATTCACGCACGAACGCGGATGGCCGGTTACGCCCCGCCGGTCTATTGGCCGAGTATCGGACAGGTTCGCGAGCGCCTCGGAATTCCTGTCATTGCGAACGGCGATATTTGGTCGATCGAGCGGTTTCGGCAATGTCGCGACGAAACCGGTTGCACGCATTTCATGCTGGGCCGCGGTGCCGTGGCGAACCCGCTGTTGGCACAACAGGTAGCGATCGAACTAGGCTTGATCCCGGCGCAAACGCAGCAATCGTTCGACTGGCCGACACAACTGGAACGACTCATTCGCTGGACGCAACACTATCAGGGCGTCGATGCCGGTCGGATGATTCGCCGGCTGAAACAGTGGCTGAACATGGCCGCGTCGTTCGGGACATTCACCGGGTTCGGTGCGGTGAAACGCGCGACGACGACCGAAGAGATGTTCGCCACGTTACGCGCGAACGTCGGTATCGATCTGGCCGGTCCCGCATAATACACCTACAAGTTGTGAAGCAAAAAACGGCGCGAGCAGCGAACCTTTGGAACCGAGGCCGTTGAAGATGCCGATTCGCGAATGTTCGGGGTGGAAGCCGAGGACGGGGCGGCTTTCGCGGATGATCGGCCGAACGGCCGCAGCGTGATCGATCACCTCGAACGGTAATCGCAGAAACTCACGCAGTCGCGATTCGATTTCGGCTCGCCCACGCACTGTCGGTTCACCGTCGAGTTGCTCACGTTCATAAGTCGAACCGGCACGAAACATCTCGCCGTCGAGCGGTGCCAGCCAGACGCCACGGTTGAGGATTCGCTTCTCGCGAAGCTCCGGAATCCGTAGCGTCAGAATCTCGCCCTTCGCGGAATTGAATTGCAGCGACGGAAACCACGGGTTCGGCTCGGGGTGATACCCCAAACAAAAGATCGCAGTGCGGGCTTCGAGGTTTAGCGGCTGGCAGATCACGCCATCGGCTGACGGTACGATGTCCGTCGCGAGTTCGATTTCCACTTCGTGCAACATCCCCGCTTCGCGGAAAGCGCGATGCGAACAGTCGAGATACGCTTTCACATCGAGCTGCGCCGCAGTGGGCATCGCGAAGCCACCGAGCGCGTTTGCGAACTCGCGTGCGTTCACGAGCGGTTCGGGTTGTTGCACGAGGCCGCGAAATTCGGCATCGACGCGGTTGGCGAACACGGCACACTCGCGTTCGTTGCGAAATAGTCGCACCATACCACGCTCGTGGAAAAACGCTGTCTGCGTAGCGATTTCAATCGTGCGATAGAAACTTTCCGCGAACGGGCGGAGTTCGGGCCAGCGCCAACTCAGCGCGAGACGCTTGCCGGTAATCGGCGTCATCAAGCCGGCGGCGATGATCGACGACGAGCGTTTCGTGCCGCGATCGACGATGGCCACGCGCTGGCCGCGATGCATCAGCGACCACGCCAGGGTCGTGCCGGCGAGGCCGCCACCGATGATGAGAGTATCAACATGGGTCATGTTGGGGTTGCACGATTCTCGAGGGTTGTTATCGCACCATGCAACGAGGGAAACCCGATGAGACTGCGTGCGTTGGCGATCGTCATTCCATTCTGTGCATTCGGTTGCAGTACCGCACCGGTTGCCAATTTGCTCGACTGCGTTTCGCCGAGTCGGGCACGGCTACCCGACGATCGCGGCCGCGAGGAACGCCTCGAGGCACCGGATCGCGCCCGACTGCCACCGATCCCCGACGTACTCCCAGATCGCGATTCGACGCCACGGGTCCGCCCGCGAAACTAACGGCTAGCTCCAATTGACTCCAGCCACTACCCACCCACCCTACCCTGGACTCATTCCCGAATTTCGGAACCAACCTAACACACCAACGACTTACGTCCGATTTCGACGGTCTCGATTTACTCGGGAACCGAAGTTTCGGCGATACTTTTCGATAACACTGCAACGTTGTTTTGTACATGGATACTACTTGCCGTATAAATCGCCGACGTGCGAAGCCGTCTCGCGTTCGTTCAACCACTCGGCGACGATGCGAATCTCCTCGACCATTTTTGCGACTTCCATACGTTCTTCGCGAATCGTTGCCGCTACTTCGTGCGGGACGGGCAGGTAACCGGCCTCGAACTCTGCCGTCAGTTTTCCTTGTAACTTCGCCTGAAACGCATCGCGAATTGCGGGCCAACTGACGGGGAACGCGAACGTAATCAGTATGTGCAATGCTACCAGCACACCGAGCGTGATGTACACCGGCAACAGAATGTGGAAGAACGAAGGCGTGAAATCTTCGACGAAAAATCGCCACATCAACAATGAAATCGTCGCGAGCAGTACGCACTCTGGCAGATAGTTTGCCAGTAGCGTCACACCGCCGCGAAAGAACGCCAGCCAGCCGACGGGGGCCATCGATTCGCGTTCGACGTCGGCGAGAGACTCGACGAGGCACCGCGAATAGCGTTCGTCCCAGTCGAGTTTCCCTGCGGCGGCGGTCGGCTCGTTGAGTAACGCGAACGGGAACCCGCGCTGGTCGGCATCGAGCAACAGCCGGTTCACGAGTGCCGGTGTGCGCCGGTCGAGCACGCGCTCCCCGGCGGATCTTGCACAATCGCGTGCAAACGTCGAAAGGTCAATTTGCACATCTTTGACCGGTTCGGTGGTGCCGATGCGTGGCACGAATGGCACCCGCGTTCGCAGCGTGCTGCCTGCGTTTCGCAGCTTCGCGCCGACGCCGAGGTATGCAGCCATCAGCCCTCGAAAGCGCGATTGACCGCGGACGCGGAACTGGTGCTCGATCTCTTTCTGATGCGGTTCGAGCGTGCTGACCAGCACTTCGGCCCCGATCCGCGCTTCATCGCCTAAGACTAACCGCCACGACTCGCGGGTCTTGTCGGCTTGCGTTTCGAGTTCGGGCGGCATCACCGCTTCGACTGCATTCCGCGATTGTGCGAGTAACTGACCGACACCGCGTGCCTTCACCGATTGGATTTCCAAATAAGTGAGGCCACGCTCGAGCCATTCGACTAACTCGGAAAATTGTTCACCGGGCGGCAGGTTCTTCGGGGGAAGTGTCTCGCCGTTCGCGGTCGCATCGAGCCAGAATTGCGCCGTCGTGCGGAACAATTTCGGCGACGTAAAACCTTCTTTTGTCAGGTCGGCGATCAAGTCGTCGTCGGGTCGTACGCCCTTCGCGTCGTCTTGCAGGCAGCGATCCCATTTGTTCATCACGAACGCAAACGCCCGCCGTTGCCGTTGTTCCTTGAACAGATCCCACCCGATCTGATCGTGATACTTTTCCTGCGAACCGACGTAGAGCACCACATCGGCGACTGGCAGCAGTTCTTTGAGCGTCTCGCGGTTTTTGAGATCGTTACTATCGACGTCGGGCGTATCGACGATCACCTTCTGCGCGAGCGATTCCTGGTTGTGCCGCACGAGCCGACAGAGCCGTAGCGCAGGGTCGAGGCGGTCGGGGTTGACCGATTGATGGAAGTAAACGACGGGGTCGCGGGTGGTCGGTCGCGTGAACGAGGCTTGGGCGACGGCCGCGCCCGCGAGCGCGTTCATCAGCGTCGATTTGCCCACGCCGGTACCGCCCATCAGCATCACCACCAGCAGTGGGCGTTCGACGTCGAGCGCATCCGATTTTCGGCGCAAATCCTCGGCCAACCCTTCGAGTTCCGCGCGCTGAACGAGCGACACTGGATGTTTGCGTCGCCCGTCCAGCCAGCTACGCAGCGGCTTTTCCAGGCTTCGCAGCAAGGGGGACAGCGTGCGGAGGAACGTCTGTTGCAGCGTCACGGTAATCATGGAGCGTTCGTCGCGGGGTGGGGTTTGACGATCACCGCGAGTTCGCGGATGTTCTCGGGGACGCGCCGCAACACCGATTGCAGACGCTCGATCGACGATCCTTCCGAGAGCGGTTTCGCTTGCAGCCACTCGGAAACGGGGCCGGTGAGATGCGCACCGAGCAGGCTCTCGCGTTTGTTCCGCGCGCTGAATCGTGCCGCCTCGACGGTGCCACGCACGATCCATTCAAAGATCTGATGCGTAAACGACACGGCGAGCG
This sequence comes from Limnoglobus sp., assembly GCA_043757025.1. Classification (GTDB taxonomy): domain Bacteria; phylum Planctomycetota; class Planctomycetia; order Gemmatales; family Gemmataceae; genus Limnoglobus. The sequence goes on along the minus strand of JAYVQG010000350.1, from coordinate 3,916 downwards.
GAATCAACAACAAGTGGTACCAACTCGGAAGCCACGTCAGCCAGAGAACTAGCGCGATTGCGAGTACGTCGAACGACACTTTCGCGAAGCGAACCCCGCCGAGAATCATCGGTTGTTGGGCCAATCGATCCGTAAGGGATCGCCCCGCCTGTTCGAGTTCGTCGCCTTCTTTCAACTCGAATTGTCGCACGGCGGCCTCGAACGGAACGAGCGCCTGATTCTTCAAACCGGCGTCGAACGCATTCGCGATCTGCTTCCAGACCGGATGGCCGGTGCCGCGCTTCAGCGCCTCGGCACGCAGCGTGTCGATCCAGGCATCGAAGCCCGTACGCAACACCGCTTGTTCGGGTAACGGCGGGACTTCGGATGTGCCCGCGAGTTTGATGAGGAACTCGCGAAAGTACGAATACGGTGCGCGTAGCACGGCGAACGCGGCACTGAGGTAACGCAGCCCGGCAGGCAGTTCGAGCATACCGAGCAACTGTTCGCGGGTGCGGTCGAAGCGGCGGAATGGCTCGCCGGCGAGGTATTCGCGGCGATAGCGTTCCTCGAACTGCGTGCGGCCCGCTTTGACGGTGGCTTTCCAGTGATCGAGTTCGGCGAGGTCGTTCGATGCGATCGAGAGCAAATTGTCCGATGCTTTTTCGAGGTACTGCACCGCATTGCGAACCGTACGTTCGCGGGCGTCTTCGAGTGTCGGGCAGAGCGCGAGCACGTGGTTAATCAGGGCGATGCGATACCTCGCACCCGCTCCCGCCGGGTCGGCACGCTCTTCCTTCGTGAGGCTCGGAATTGCGAGTACCGGTATCGGCGGGATCGCACTCAGGTTTTCGTTCGCTCGCTTCGCCAGCACTTCCTTGCGGAAATGTTCGATCATCGGCGTCGCATCCGCTTCGCGCATCTTCGTGATGCAAACGATCACGGCTTTGCCTGCTTCGATCAGCATCTGCAAATACTGCGTCGGCACTTCGTCGTTGTAACGCTCATCGGACGCGACGTAGACGACGACATCGGCGAGTGCGGAAACTTCCATCAGCCGCGAAATGTACCCCGACGATGCCCACGTCGTCATGTCGGGGCAGTCCCAGATGATGTAATCTTGCAGCGGTTCGCTCGCCCCTTCGCGGGCCGGAATCCGCTGCACTTGGTACACGTCTTCGTCGAGGCTTGCGGGCTGGGTGTCGGTCAGCTTTCGCAAGTTCCCGAGGAAGCCGAGGTACGATGGCCACGGCATCGCGCCGGTTGCGGGAAGGTATGCGGTGGGGTGACGGGTATACCCCGCTTGCGGGTTCGCGTCAGCGATGGGAGTGCCCGCGAGGAAGTTCGCGACGGTGCTTTTCCCCGCGCCGGCCCCGCCGACAACAGCGAGGTGCAATGGCCGCGACGGTTGCTGCTCCAGCGCCCCGCCGATGATGTTTCGCGCCAGCGCCGCCGCCAGGTGCAGGTGCTCCGCGTGGCGTGCCAACTCTGGCTCCCGGCGGCAGTGCCCCTCCAGCCAGTCGAAGTCGTCGATCAGTTGCGTCAGCTTTTCGCGGTGCGTGTTCATTTGCATCTCCGTATTTCATCAAACTCCGCACGTGGCGACAAACGAGAAATCGGGAAACTCTCACGAACGAAACGCGGTGCGAGCCATGCGACCGGCTTTTCGGTCCAATGCGAACGACGACAACGGCACGCACGGCACGTCGCCCATGATGAGTTCCCTCACGAATTGTGCGGTGCCAATCGAGAGTTGCACCCCCGAACGGTAGTGGCCGATGGCCGCAAACAGGTTACGCACATTCGGCACCGGGCCGATGAACGGCATCCCGTCCGGCGAGCCGGGCCGCAAGCCGCACCACGCCGTTTCGAGCTTCGCTTCGCATAACGCCGGGACGAGATGGGTTGCGAATGCCAACAGCGATTCGATGCCTTCGGGTGTCGTTCGCTTCTCGAAACCGGCCTCGGGTTCCTCGGTCGAACCGATCAGTATCCGCCCGTCGCCTCGCGGTACGAGATACTCTTTGCCGAACAGCAAGATCGACTTCAGCACGTTCGCGTTCGTTTGCAAAAGCGCAATCTGGCCGAGCACCGGCACGACGCCGGGCGTGCAGCCGAACGGTTGCAGTATCGCGCCACTCCACGCCCCCGATGCGAGCAGGTACAGCCCCGCCGATGCGACTTCGCCCGTAGTCAGTTGAACGCCAGATATGCGGTCGCCTTCCACGAGAAAGCGTTCCAGTCCGCAATTCGCGTGAAGTTCGACACCGATTCGTTCGCAGCCTGCGAATAGTGCGCGGAGGTGTCGCGGGTTGCGGACTTGTGCCATATCGGGGAGGTAATACGGCGAGCCGACCGGCGACGCGATATTCGCTTCACGCGATGCGAGTTGGCTCGGCGACAGGGCTTCAAAACGAATCGCTTCCTGCTGCCAGAGCGGGACCACGTAGTCGTCGTCGGCTTGCAGGAAGTCGATGCCACCCGAACGCAAGTAGCCGTTGTCGATGCCAGTAAGTTCGCGTAACTCCGCCGAAAGGATCGGCATTCCGACCGCACCGAGCGCCCGCAGGTGGTCGTACGGCGTCGCGGTACGAAGCGGATCGCCGGGCGGGATGATGCCCGCACCGGCCCACGACGCTTCCCGACCGAAATCCCGACGGTCGTAGACCGCCACCTGAACCCCGGCATTCGCCAGAACATACGCGGAGGTCAAGCCGATGATGCCGCCGCCAATCACGATCAAATCCGGGCTGCTGTTCATGCTGTCGTTATACGGTTCGCAGCCCATCTGCGGTTGACACTGAAACGCCACGCGATCATAACTTGGCTCATTCGCTGCAATCCCGGAGTATCCCCATGTTTCGTACTTTACTCGTAGTTCTGCTACTCGCATCGTCGGCGTTTGCTGCGGAACCGGCTGCCGATGCGGAGAAACTCGTCGGGTTCTGGAAGCCGGTTTCGATCCTGTGCGAAGGCCGCGAACAACTCCCCAAGGGGCAGGCCGACGATTTCACGCTGGTTATCAAGGATGGCGAATATCGCCTGTACAAAGTGCTCGACAAAGCGAAAGACGAACACGTACGGCTGATCTCGGCGGAACTGGTTCTCAATCCAAAACTCATGACGTTCGAGTGGAACGTGATCTCCGGCACGCGAAAAGGCGAGAAGTATCACGGCCTCTACGCGAAAAAAGACGATCAACTCCAGTTCTGCTACGGCCCTGCCGACAAACCGCGCCCCACGCAACTGGAATCGACATCCAGCAACGGTATGTATCTGGAAACGTGGGTGCCAGAGAAAAAGTAGCTTAAGAATCGACGTAAGTCACAATTGCGGAGACTCAAAAACCGTTTTTTTGGTGTGTTTTTTCGGTTTTCGAGGTCCAAAAAGTCGCGTTTACGATCGCAAACCACCGATGCATTTTCCATATCTCGAACGCTCGTCGTGGGTTGCGGCGAATGCCATCGATTCGGCACTCGCCGCAAGTGCCGTCCAAAAATCGACCGGACGCAACACAAAATCGACCGACCACGACACAAAATCGACCGAGTGCGCCCTAAAATCGACCGGATGAGACATTTTTCGGTCACTCCGTGCGCGTCGCAAATTCTGACTTACGTCAAATCGTCTGTAACTTTTTGACTTCGCGATTTCGTGTGGGTGGCCGAATCTTAGCCGCGCCGCGAAAGTTTTGCGTATCGAATGTGGGGCACGCGGCTCGCGTGCCATTGTCGAGCATGGCACGTGGTCATTTATTCAGCACGCGAGCCGCGTGCTCTACATTCCGCTTGAACCCCACGTCCTCCCCTTGCTGGCGCGTTTTGAAGTTGCGCTATTTTGTCGGCTGTCTTGAAATGCAGGTGTTTCACGCACAAACATGCGCCCGGCGAGCGGCACGGCGTAAGCGTGCCGTGGTAGCTTCAGAGGGTTCCCACGG
>JAYVQG010000349.1:0-4218 GCA_043757025.1 Limnoglobus sp. | reverse complement strand
TCAAATGCCCGGTTTGATAGCAGCTGAATTCCAAGTGTGATCCAGCAAAACTGCATGATTTTCAGGGGATCCAGGTTTACGGAAACGCGGTTACACCCATGTGGCACGACTGACAACACAAACCGTCCAGAATCGCATCCGCGATTTGCGATCAAAAAGTGGCGATTACACGGTGATCAAAGTGTGGGAATTGCACATCGAGCCACTGATGGCGAGCGGCATCGGCGCACTCCCGCTCGTACTCCTCCCCGACGAAGCGGCGGGGCAACTCGGCACGCTGGTCGGCCGCATCTTGCTCGGATTGCGATATGATAGGGAAGAGATTCGGAACGCATATACGAGGGTCCGAGGCATGAAAGAGTCATCGAAGTACCAGGCGATACTTGAAGAAGGCGAGATCAAAGGCCGCGAAGAAGGTCAGGCAATCGGTTTGCTGAAAGGCGAGCAGAACTCCTTGTTGATGATTCTCCGCGATCGATTTGGCGACGTTCCAGCCGAAGTCGAATCGCGGATTCGGGCGGTGACCGAAGCGGCGAGATTGCAGCACGCGATCCTGCGCGCGATCCGGATTTCCACGATCGACGACCTCGAACTGTGACGGCATTTAGTACCGCGCACGACTTACAAAATGACGCCGCCCGCAGGCTTGGGGTATGCCCCGTGCATCTGCGAGCGGCGTCGTGGCTCGATGATGGAATGTTACACATCCCCGTGAAGACAAAATGTCCGCTCGATGAAGTTTCGCCGAGACTCGCGGTGGCGTCGATGGCGTCAGCGCGACCGTGACGGTTGGGCAATTGGAAATTGCCCGCGAATGCGCGCGATTCGTGCGCCGGTTGCGTTCGCGGCGAATAAACTAACAGCTAGTTTTTCACGTCCGCTGAACGGGAACACGCACATGACGCTGCGGCGAACCGGGTTCACTCTCATCGAATTGCTCGTCGTGATTGCGATTATCGCGATCCTGATCGGCTTGCTGTTGCCGGCGGTGCAGAAGGTGCGCGAGGCGGCGGCCCGCATCCGCTGCACGAACAATTTGAAACAACTCGCGCTCGGGTTGCACGCGCACGAATCGGCGCTCGGCACTTTCCCGCCGGGCATCGCGCACCCTGGCCCAGATGGGCGGTTTACCTCGATTTTCGTCGAACTGCTTCCGTACATCGAACAGCCCGCGATTGCGGCGAACTGGAACTACACCACCCCTTCAAACAACTTCACCGGAAGCAATCCGCCGGGTGCGACGCCGCTTTCGCTGTTCGTTTGCCCGAGTGCGAACGTGGGCCAAAACCCGCTCACTTACGGCAGTTCCACGGCAGGGGTTTCGACGTATGCGGGGAACGGCGGGGCGCGATCGTTCCCGCCGATGTTGGCGACCGCCGATGGTCTGTTCCACGAAACGGGGCCGACGTCCAAGCCGATGACGAACCAGCGACCGGTAACGATCTCGCAAGTGACCGATGGCCTGTCGAATACGCTGCTTTTGGGCGAGCGGCTACCGGGCGATAGCAACTACGAATCGTGGACGACGGCCCCGATCATGCCGATGCCGAACCCGCCGATTTTGTCGCTGGCGGGCTTCGCGGTGTGGGGTTCGCCGATCGGACAATCGGCCATCGCCACCGCCGCGCTCAGCAGTTTCGCACCCATCGGCGCGAGTTACCCGCAAGAGTACATTCCGCCCCCCGTGCCCCCCGGCAGCCCGCCGACGCAGGTGAATTGGGCGGATATTTCATCGGACATCTGGTCGCGAATGTGCGCCTACGGCAGTCGCCACACCGGCGGTGCCAACTTCGCGCTCGCCGATGGTAGCGTGCGATTTTTGCGAACGACGTTACCGCAATCGACGCTACGAGCGTTGAGTACCCGTGCCGGCAACGAAGTCGTTTCATTCGATTGAAAAATGTTGGATCTCGCTCATTCGTTCAGCCCTTCACCGTCGAATCCAGCTCTCTTGCCATCTTGAGTGCTGCGTCCGCACTCATTAACTGCCCCGTGTCCTCGTTTAAGAACACGCCATCTGCGAGTTGCGATAATACCGAGCAGGCGAGGAGGCCACAGATTAACTCTTGCATGTCGCTAAAAGTCACGCAATTGACGACATGCTCTCGTCCTTCCAAACCGTCCTGCAGGTCGCCATCGTAGTGTTCCGCGAGCGGACCGAAGTACCACTCGAAACCCGATGGCTGCCCGCGGTATGTCGCGGGCAGATAACCCGTGTGCTGAAGTAGGAGTCCGGTGTCGCCCGATTCATCGATAAATGTCGGCATATTTTCTTGTTAGGTATCACTACAGCTAACGGCATCTACGACCGCGCCGATCTGGTGGAGGAACTGACGGCGAAGTGACGCAAAATCCTTCGCCGAATGTCGAAACGCGAACTAAGGTTGCACGTCGTATCCGTGTGTCACTTTCGGATGGGCTGCGATGTTTTGCGGGCTGGACTTGTTACTAATGGCGGTCGGTATCTGGCTGATGACAGTCAAATCGCTGTCGTTTGGCCGGATGGAAGTGCCGTCGCCGCGCCCCTTATTCATGGGGCTAATCCTGCTATTGCAAGCGCCGGTAGGGTTCGCCTCGCGGGGCGCGTTGGGTGCAGCCGAGGGTGTAATCGCCGCCCGCGACGGAAGTACGCCGGACGTGCGAAAAATCGAAAAGAAGTACGGGTGGCTGAGTTGGGGCATCCCCCTCATGGCCATCGCCACGGTCGGCGGTTTGGGCGTCATCTCGCTACGCCAAAAAGAGTATGCGATGGCAAACGACGGCGGCGATGATGTCGTCGGCATCCGCAACTTGATCCGCGAACGCAACGCGCGCGAACGCGCAGACGACGACGAAGAGGACGACACGCCCGCCCGCAATCGCGATTGGTGACGGCTCAACGAGCCGCCGGGTTATCTCCCGTCGGGCAACGCCGTGAAGGATTTTCACGTAGCCCTCTCGCTTCACGAGAGAAAAGCAAACCCCTACCCGCTCGGCCACTCGTACGGATCGGCTTTGACGCTCGCGTAGTTGGCGTCGAGTTCCGGCCCCATGAGTCGCAGTGCGGCGATGCGGCGGACGACGTGTTGCACGTACTCGACCTCGTCGATGCCGAGCGGGCGACCCAGCAGTGCGAACTCGCGATAGCTCAGCCACTTCTTCAGCACCTGATAGCCGCCGAGCGTATACGTCCAAACGCGGCTCGGCACGTTCTGCCAATAGGTAGAAACGGGAGTATCGACAGCACGAAAGTGCCCGCCACGAGCAGACCGCGCGACCAACGCTCCATCGTTGTCAACTCGCGACCCAAACGCGCTTCTCTCCCAGTTGCGGCCTCGTGAATATCGACTAAGCCCACGATTGAGACAATCGAATACGCCACCGTAACGCGCCTTGCGGATATGCTGCTGCTGCCGATGCCGCCTCCGGTCGGGCCGCACTGGAAGCCGATGTGCGAGCGGGCTTACAAGCCGAACGCCGCGCCGCCTCGCTGGGCCGAGCCGAACGCCAAGCGGTGGTGCCGGAACGGCCCGCAGGCCCTCCAGGCGAAGGGCCAGTGCCACGGCCCGAGCCAGTGCCACCGCCTGTGCCAGAAACTCCTGTACCAGCAACGGGGTCAGGACGCTGGAATTGGACACCAAGTCGGGAACCCGTTCCGCCTCGGCCCGGTGGATCGGCTCCTTGGGGACATTGCAGAGCTTCGTGCTCACATTCATAGAATTCGAGGAGAGGGTGCAACTGCTGCCGAAGCGGAGCAAGTTTGGGCCGATGGCATGAGGCAGATCAACCAAAGGGCTGGAACCTTCCCAGGGAACGCACTTGTAGAAAACAAATTTTATGGCATGGTCGGCGAATGGAGGGTCTACATCGGTCGGCCAGCCATCGCGGGCGGTGACACCTTCGCGATTGCGTTCAATACCCGAACGGGAGCTATTGCTCAGGGGTTGAGATCTGGTATTCGCCCAAGCCCTGCAGTCATTGGTGAAGAAGCACTCCAAATTTCACGCTAATTTATCCGTAGCCATAAGTTTTGAGGACATAACGTGGAAGTTTTGAGATCGGTAGACGCATCAGCTTAGTACCCGTCCAAGATCTATTCCGTGTATTCGACATTTTCTGTAAGTTAATGAGCACTTCAGGGGTAGCTGTCCAATCTCTGCTCGTATTCCCGCGGTCGTCGGAATTGGCTATTGATGGGGTATGGAGGCGACGGAGTTACTCAAGAACGACTTGCACGCG
>JAYVQG010000348.1:0-16700 GCA_043757025.1 Limnoglobus sp. | reverse complement strand
CCTTAAATTCCAAGGATTCTGGACGTCAGGCTGCTTTCGCACCGTTTTGAGAATAACGATTTCCCTTGAAATCCAGCGCCGGAAACGCGGTTACACCCAGTATTCGATGCCGAATCCGAAGAGGACGATACCGTCATGAGTCCGCACGTCACCCGCTGACGAACACGCCGCCGGTGAAGTTCGGATCGAAGGTAATGTCTTGCACGACTTGCCGCGTCAGAAAGCCGTTGCCGGGCAGGAACCGGACGAGTTGCGCGCGGCCCGTTGCGCCGTTGCCACCGGTGCCGATCAGCAGCAAGCCGTTCGTGAGGCCGCTGACTTCGAGCGCCGAACCGACCGTCACGCCCGCCGTCGAACCGTTGCCGGCACCGAAGGTATCGAGCACGTCGCCCGCCTGACCGCCGTTGAAATTCGTGCGTTGCAACTGGATCGCGGAGCCGCTGTAAATCGTCACATTGTTGTTGCCGCCGGGGCCGACGCCGACGGCAATATCGACGACACCATCGCGGTTGTAGTCGGCGGATGCCACGTAGATTCCCGTGCGGCTGTTCGGATCGCCCGCGAAGAAATCGGCCGTCGCATCGCCCGAACCGAAGCTCGTGTATTGCAGTTTCTGCGTGCCGATCACATTCCCGCTGAGGACGCGAACTCGCGGCCCGCCACCCAACCCCGGCGCGACGACGAGGTCCGAAAACGCGGCCGTTAAAGGGGCCGGACTGGCCGTAACCGTGACGCCGTTGCGGAACGTCGATTCGTACGCGAAGAAGTTCGCCACTGTGTCGCCATTGCGATCGCTGGTGAAGTTTCGCCCCTGCGTGGTGATCGCTTGCCCATCGAGAATGCGCACGCGCGGCCCGCCACCGGGACCGGCCCCGACGACGACTTCGGCGAACGCCGTCCCCGTGAAGTTCCCCGCCGCCACATAGGTTCCACCGCGCTGCGTCGACTCGAAGGCGAAGAAATCGGCGAGCACGAATTGGTCGTTGAGAAAGCTCGTGCCGTTGAGCGGGGCCACCTGCCCGAAGCGGCTCGGCGAAAACGCTTTGCCGTCGAACACGCGAACCCGCGGCCCACCACCGACCCCGGCTCCGACGATGAGATCGACGAAGCCATCGCTGTTGACGTCCGCGATCGCCGTGCTGACGCCACCGGTGAACGTGGCTTCATACGCGAGGAAATCGGCGACTTTGACCCCACTCTGCGTGTCGAACACCTGCACGCGCGGCGGGCAGCCGACGCCGCCCCCAATGGCGAACAGGTTCGACGCCGCCGGAACTTCGCGTTCTTCGAGCGTTTCGGTGCGCAATATGCGTTTGTTGCTCATAGCATCCTCGTGAAAGCCAGGCACGGCTTTTCGCAGGGACATAGCCGAAGGTGCAATGCGGAAGCAAGGGGAGTTTGCGGGGCGAAAAAAATAATTAATGAAATCCATGGAATCTACGATTGACTTCGTCTGGCGATCCAAGTTACTCATACAATAGTTAAAACAGACTCGTAAATTGCGAGTCCAATTTCACAACAGGTGTAACGCATTTTTCCTATTTCAGAAAAAAGTGTCTTATGAGCAATTCTATCCGTAACGGCAAATCCCTGATTGAAATCCTCGTGGTCATTGCGATTCTGGCACTGCTGATTGGGTTACTCATCCCTGCGGTGCAGAAAGTGCGATCGGCGGCGAGTAAGGCGCAGAGCATGAATAACATGCGTCAATTAACGCTCGCGACGAACCAACTCATCAACCACAATAAAGGTATATTTCCCGACTGCCGTTCGACTGTGATTCACTTGTCGTGCCTGAATTTCATGGATGGGGGTGCTGCAACACTACAAATGGTCATGGAACAAGGTGCGGTGGTTGCGGTGCCGCAATTTCTCAGCCCTGCCGATCCGACTATTGGAATCAATCCCAATCTGAGTTTGGGATCCGTTGAAAACGATGTCCCAAGGCAGTTCCCATGGAAAGGTGTCAGTAGCTATGCATACAACACGCTTCCTTTCGATGGAAAAACCAACTTGTCGGGCGGCGTTCGCGATGGTTTGTCGAACACGATTGCATTTGCCGAACATTACAGTACTTGCAACGATACGGTATTTCTGATGAGAGCAGGACAATTCACGTTCAATTTACGTGGCGCATCGTTTGCCGATGCGACTATCACGAATCGTGCCGATGCCGTGCCGGTTACCACCGGCTCGCCGCCGGTGACGCGGTCCTCGCTTCCGGGGTACACATTTCAAGTCCGACCGCTGTTCAAGGATTGCGACTCGCGGCTTCCGCAGACGCCCCACGAATCGGGCATGATCGTTTCGATGTTCGACGGCAGCGTTCGCACTTTGAACCCCTCCATCGACAGTTCCGTGTTCTGGAGTGCCGTGACGCCATCCGGCGGCGAAGCGTCGAATCTCGATTGATTCGATTCCGGCGTTATTTCTTCAGCATTTTGGCGAAGTATGCGAACAGGGCGGCGTCGGACGTTTCCGCGTCTTTGCCTTTGAAGCCGTGGCCTGCGCCTTCGAGCGTCAGTAGCTCGGCATCGGCACCGCAGGCTTTCAATTTGTCGACGAGCCAGACGGCTTGTTCGTGCGCGACGTATTTGTCTTCGGTGCCGTGAATGCACAGCGTCGGGGCGGCGTTCGGCGTCACCCAATAGAGCGGGCTGGCCTTCAAGTGCTGTTTGCGCGCCGTCTCCAAATTGCCGCCGAGAAACAGCGGCAGCACCTCGGCCGCATCGACGCTTTTGCCGTACGACTTCGTGAAGTCGCTCGGCCCGAAAACGTTCACCACGCAGGCGACCGCACTCGACTCTTTGGCGTTGCCGCCGTTGCCCTCGAACTCGGCCACGCCTGCGGTCAGCGCCAGGAATTGCGCGAGGTGCCCGCCCGCCGAACCGCCCGTCGTGCCGATGCGTGCGGGGTCGATCTGGTATTTCGCCGCATTCGCCCGTGCCCAACGCACGGCGGCCTTCGTGTCGTGAACGGCCGCCGGAAACGGATACTTCGGCGCGAGCCGATACGACACCGTCATCGCGACATAACCCTTCTGGGCGAGGCGAATAATCAGTCCATCGTAACCTTCGCGCTTGCCCGCACGGAAGCCGCCCCCGTGAATGCAGACGATCGCGGGGAACGGGCCATCGCCCGTTTTTGGCCGCGCGATGTTCAACATCAAGTGTTGATCGTCGGGGTTCGCATACTCGATGCCCGCCTCGAATTTCACATCGTCGGGCACCACCGGTGGCGTTTGCGCGACCGCGAACGGCAGCAAGAATGCGGAGATAACCATCGCAAACAGGCCGCGTTTCCAGAGCGAGAACATAAGCGATCATCCGTGTTAGTAGAGGTTCCGAAGGGACGTATCGTGCAGCAATCCGTGTGGGAAGTCAACGAGATTCCGAATAGTATGTCCGTTCCCCATCTGCGAGGATCGCAATATGTTCGCGCTCATGTGCCTCACCGTTCCGCTGGCGCTGATTCCGTACGACGCGGAAGGGCTGCCGATGCCGATCGGCGTGACGGCACGTTACGGCAGCGTGCGCCACGTCATGCCGAGTCGCGAATATCGCGTGCGGTTCCTGCCGGGCGACAAAACGGCGATGAGCCTGGTCCCGAGTGCCATGTTCGTGTGGAATCTCGAAACGGGCCTGCGCATTCGCGAGATCGTCGAAGCCGATTGGGAATTCAAAGATTTTATGGTCAGTAAGGACGGCAGTAAAATCTTCGCCGTCGGTTTGGCAACGACTGGCTATTTAGAGCAACCGGCAGGACAGCCGGGAAACGCGGCAAAAACACCGATCCAGCGGGTGGAGTTGTATACATACGACTCCACGACATTTGAAAGAATCGCCAAGAATGTACTAACGGAAACGAAGACTGACTTCATTTGGTTTAACACCAACGGCACGCTACTCATTCCGGACGATTCGACGAAGCAGAAAGTCATGCTCGTACGCATCGAGCCGACATTGCGCATCGTACCGATTGCGATCGACTTTACATCGACTAGTTTATTCGTAACCCTTCAGCCTACTGAAGTTGGTCCGTGTCAGCTATCCATTAATGAACCAGAATAGACAATTGCAACAGGATTTTCAGCAAAACGTCGGCAAACCTGGTTGTTTCTGTTGAATTTGAGCGACAAATGTCTATTTTGAACCCTTCAACTTCATTAGGCTGAAGGGTTACCCCAAAGCTATTTCGCCCGGCTGGTGTGCCATTGACCATCGATTTTGAATAACAGCGAAAGTTTGAAGCGAATATTTCCTCGGAGAATCACCTGCCGTTACGAGATGCGTTCATTGATGCTGGCCGAGGCGATTTGATTGGGGTATGCGACTGCCTCATCCCCGCGAACTGGCCTAAGGATGTAATTGAAGGACGGCTGCAGAAGGCGAATGCCGACTACTATCACGCGGTACCGATGCAGTGCAGGGTGCCGACCGGGAAGGGCAACAGTGAAGCGGCGGCAGGGGAAGAAGTGAAAGCAAAAGTTCCAAGGTGAAACCACATCGCCCAGAGAACGCCATGCATACTTTGAGCGACGCAATCGAACGACTCTACCGGGCCTTCGCTGCCGTACCGAAGCCCAGGCACATCGACGGCTGCCCGTGTTGCATCGACCGGAAAGAAATCGGTGTCCTGCTCGGGAAAGCTCTGCGGGCGATCACTCCGGACGAGTTAGGGTCCTATGCGTCGTCCGCGTTCCTGACCGTCGGGGAGGTCGCCGACTACCTCTACTTCCTGCCCCGAATCCTGGAGATCACCGCGACCGACCCGTCCTGGTGGCCCGACCCCGAGGTGACTGGCCGAGCGATCCGAACCGCCACCCCCGAGACGTGGACCTCTTCCCAGCGGACGGCACTGAACGACTTCCTTGAATCTGTTCTCGCCACGGTCATCGAAACCGGTGAGTACTACCAACTCGACGACTGGATGTGTGCCATCGCCCGGATGGGGTTCGACGTTCGGCCGTACCTCGCACAGGTCGCGGCGTGTCCGGCGGCTGTGTTGGATTACTTCGAGGCGAACGCCAACAGCCTTCCCCGGAACAAGCTTGAGAACGCTTTTTGGGAACTGCCATGTCCGGGGCACGACGCCATCGTGGACTGGTTCTTCTCGCCGGAGATCGCCAGGATTCCGTTCGAGGCATACGGCTGCGTGCTGACGCGAAGCAGGTAAGGCCTTATCGCTCCGCGCAGCACGCACCACATACCAGCGCCCGCTAGAATTAGCGGCCATCAAGCCTCTATTTCTTCTTCCCGTAGCCTTTCCAGACCCACTCGATGGCGTGCGGGAGGAACTGCGATTGGGCGTTGCCGATGCCGTGGCTTGCACCGAGGCAGAGCAGGTACTGATATTCGTAACCCTTCGCTTTCAGCACCTTAGCCATCCGGTGATTGGCTTCCACCCAGTCGTGCATGTCGTCGCGCATCAGGTTGGGGTTGAGCAAATCCTTGTCGCCGACGGAGAGGAAAATGCGGATCGGCTTCTTCGGTTCTTTGGGGATCAGCGTTTCGTGGAAGCCCCACGCGCCGTCGGGATACTTCGCGTCGAACGGCCACGCCTGGTTTACGAACGTGCCCGATGTCGTGAGGACGCGATGGTACCGATCGTTGCCGAACCAAGCCATAATCAGCGCCGCCGAGCCGCCGGAACTGCTGCCCATCGCGGCACGGCCATCGGGGTCTTTGGTCAGCTTCACCTTGCAGTTTTTCTCCACGCGAGGCAGCACTTCGTCTTCGATGTAATCGGCGAATACGCCAGACATATTGTCGTATTCCTTACCGCGCTGGTGCCCTTGGGCATCGCCACCGCCGTTGGCGATGTGAATGACGACGATCGGGGGAATACGCTTCTGGGCGATGAGGTTATCGAGGATGGTCTGCAAATTCGATTTGGGATTCGGGTTGGCACCGGGGCCATCGTGGACCACCATGAACGGCGCTTCGGTGCCCGCCTTGTATTGTGCGGGAATGTAGACCGTGATCGCACGCTTGTAGTCGATGTTGTGAGTCTCGACGATCAGCGTTTTCGGATTGTTGGGATCGACCTTTCCGAACACCTTGCGAGCAATGCCGGGGTTCATGAGCTTGGTTTCCGTCGAATCGATCGCGAATTGCTCGACTTTCCCTTGCGGAACGCCGTCCACCGCTTTGCGTTCCAGTGCCGAGATGTACTTCGGCCCAATCACGAAGTTGTCGAATGCGTCGAGCGGGGGGTTCTCTCCTTCTTTCAGCAATTGGAAAGGCGGAGCACCCTTGTCGTCGTACTTGCGCACCGGCTGCGCGACAGACGAACTGGCACACGCAAGAACTGTGCAAAGGATCAGCGAGTAGAGCTTGTACATCGAACCTCTCGGTGAAGCGGGAAAGTTGCGGGTGCTCTGATGGCACCCGGTGTGTGCTTAAATCTTGTTTTTCAGTCCCTCGAGCGGACCGGCAGGTCGGCTGAGCCTTACAAACGTACTTTACAGTTTAGTTCCAGCGGAACCAACGCATTGCCAGTGTGAAACTGACGACTCCCCAGGTGGCGAGCGTCGCGGCAGGGAGTGCCACTTCGGCGAAGCCTGCCCCTTCATTTGCGATGGCGCGCAACGCATCGATCAACGCCGTTAGCGGTAGTGCCTTGATGATCGGCTGAACGATTTCCGGGAAGCGATCCGACGCGAAGAATACCCCCGAAACGACATACATCGGCAACATCACCGCGTTCATCATGCCCGAGACCGTCTCGATGGTTTTCGCCCGACATGCCAGCAGTAAACCGATACCTGCGAACGACATGCCACCCAGCAGGATCATCGCTATAAATGCGACCGGATTACCCTGGACTTTCACACCGAACGCGAGGTAGGCGAACGTAACGAGGAAGATCATCTCGACGGTCATGAACAACAACCGGCTCAGCATCAGGCTAATCAGGAAGTCGCTTTTGCGCATCGGCGTGGCAAGGTAACGCTTCAGCAATTTGCGAACCCGCATATCGACGATGACGAAGCCGATGCCGAACAACCCGCCGCCCATCAGATTCAGGCCGATCAATCCGGGGATGAGAAAGTCGATGTAACGTGCGCCGGGTTCCTCGATCGTGCTGACTTTGTGAACCGGTATCTCGGGGTGATCGCTGCGAATCAGCGCGACTTCGACTGCCCCCAACGCGAGAACGCTTTCGGGCCGATTCGGTTCCGAAAGATACTCCGGAATGGGCGCGGAACGGCCATCGACTGATACCGGAGTGACAACGAGATCGGTCTTCGCAGTCCGGAATCGCTTCAGGCAGGTTTCGCGGTCGTAGAGCGTCACTTCGAGTTTTTTATCCGTGGCCAGACGAACTTTCCACGCCTCCGCGAGTGCCGCCCCGCCGGAACCATCGTTGACGATGTCGATGCGAATTCGCTCGACGGGTCGTTCGCGGAATGCGACACCGAGCGCCACGGCGAGGATAAGCGGGAAGCCGTAGACCCAGAAGACGGCTGCTGGTTCGCGGTAAAATTCGCGGAAGCGGGCGAGCGTCAGTTGCACGAGAGCAGCGTAGCGATTCATAGTTGTGCGTCTCCGTCGCGGAGGTGACGGCCCGTGAGTGTGACGAAGACATCTTCGAGTGTGGCCGAGCGCGTCGTCAGTTTGGCGAGGCGAACCGGGATGCTTCGCAAGTGATCCATGAGCGAGGGAATCGTGACGTGCGGTTCGGATAATGTCAGCACAAACTCACCCGCTTGCTCGACCGCGTTCGACACCGAAGGCAGTCGCTTCAACGACTCCAAATTGAGTTTTGCTCGATCGCTTTCCGGCACCGCAAACTCGAGAACGTGCTCGCCACCGAGGCGATTGATTAACTCCGCCGGCGTGCCGAGTGAAATGACTTTGCCCTGATCGATGACGGCAACGCGGTCGCACAATCGCTCGGCTTCGTCCATATAGTGCGTCGTTAACACGACGGTGCGGCCGGTGTTTTTGAACTCGCGAATCACGTCCCAGAGTTGTCGCCGCGATTGCGGGTCCAGTCCCGTCGTCGGCTCGTCGAGGAACAATAATTCCGGCTCGCCGACGAGCGCACACGCCACCGCCAGTCGTTGTCGCTGCCCGCCGGACAACTTCACCACGTAGCTATTCGCCTTCTCCTCCAGCGAAACCGCAGCAATCGCCGCATCGGGCGTACGGCCCGTCGGGTAGAACGACCGAAACAGTACGACCGTTTCGCGAACGGTCAATTTGTCCGCGAGTTTCGTTTCTTGGAGCGAGATACCGATACGCGAACGAATCGCCGTCGCATCGGTTTGCCACTTCAACCCGAGCACTTCGACATCGCCTGAAGTCGCATCGAGTAGCCCTTCGACGATCTCGAGTGTCGTCGTTTTCCCCGCCCCGTTCGGCCCGAGCAACCCGAAACATTCGCCGACCACCACATCGATATCCACCCCCCGCACCGCTTCGACCGGCGGCTTCCCCGGATAGGTTTTGATCAAGTCTCGACAGCGTATCGCCAGTGTCATCAGTCATCCCGTGAGGTTGTGCGGAAGGTCATTCACTTTTTATGGAGATATGGCCACGAATTGTCGTCACTCGTACGCAAATCGGGTTTAATGTCGTTGGGGTGAAATATGACCGAAGCAGAGTTGTTGTCGAAATTGCAAGCGGGCGATGAGGCGGCGCTCGCGCCGCTGTTCGATCACTATCGCGCGAAGTTGCGACGGATGGTGCAGATCCGCCTCGACCGGCGATTGAATGGCCGCGTGGCACCGTCGGACGTTTTGCAAGAAGCGTACATCGATGCCCTGAAACGCTTTCCACACTTCTTCGAGAAGGTCGATCAATCGTTTTTCGGCTGGCTGCGGTTGGTCGTGGCCCAGCGTCTGGCAGATGTGCATCGCGAACACCTTGCCGCAAAGAAGCGCGACGCCCGGCAGGAAATTCCGCTCGCACGCCCGGTCCCTGGCGGCGCGTCTTCCGCATGTATGGCCGACTGGCTCGTCGGGCGGTTCAGTTCTCCGAGTGGAGTCGCGCAGCGGCACGAACAGGCCGCGAAACTCGAATCGGCGCTCGAAGATCTCGACCCGACCGACCGCGAAATTCTGGCGCTGCGGCATTTCGAAGAACTCTCGAACAGCGAGACGGCCGCGATTCTCGACATCCAACCGGCGGCGGCGAGCAAGCGGTACGTGCGTGCGTTGGCACGCCTCAAGCAACTCTTGGAAAGCCTGGAAAGCGACACCCCATGAACGCCAATACGCTCGCCTTCGTCGACCGCGATCGCGATCCGCTCGACCTGCTGGCCGAAGAGTTTGCCGACCGCTACCGCCGTGGGGAAACGCCGTCGATTACCGAGTACGCCACCCGCCACCCCGAGCTTGCGGACGATTTGCGCGAACTGCTTCCAGCCGTCGCGCAGATGGAAATGTTGAAGCGCTACCGGCACTCGGTCGATGCCCAAGCGGGTCACGATGGTCCCATTGAACCGCCTCCGACGCAGCTCGGCGATTTTTCCATTTTGCGCGAACTCGGCCGCGGCGGTATGGGCATCGTTTACGAGGCGGTGCAACAATCGCTCGGCCGGCGCGTCGCATTAAAAGTGTTACCCCCCGCGGCGCGGCGCGATGCGGGAAAGCGCGAGCGGTTCCTCCGCGAAGCCCACGCCGCCGCGCGTTTGCACCACACGAACATCGTGCCCGTGTTCGGTGTCGGCGAAGCGAACGGTACGCCGTACTTCGTGATGCAGTACATCAGCGGGTGCGGCCTAAACGACGTGATACACAGTTGGCAGACACCGATAAACGGCGACTCGCCGATCTTGCAAAAGGGGCAATGGCGAACGATCGCGCGGTTGATCTCCGATGCCGCGAATGCGATCGAATATGCGAACGAACAAGGCATTTTGCACCGCGACGTGAAGCCCGGCAACCTGTTACTCGACCCGCGTGGGAATGTCTGGGTGGCCGACTTCGGCCTCGCGAAACTGATCGACCGCGAGACGTTGACCGCCACCGGCGATCTGTTAGGCACCGTGCAATACATGGCCCCGGAGAGCCTGAACGGCCATGCGGATCGCCGTACCGATGTCTACGGTTTGGGCATGACACTTTACGAACTGGTAACGGGGGAACTACCGTACGCCGAATCGACCCCGGCGGCACTGATTCTCGCGATTACCGAAAGCGATCCGGCGACGCCGCGAACGATTGCGCCAAAAGTGCCGCGAGACCTCGAGACGATCATCTTGAAAGCGATCGCGCGCGAACCGGATCGGCGCTATCAGACGGCGGGCGAATTGGCGGAAGACCTCGATGCGTTCGTGGACGATTTGCCGATACGCGCGCGGCGCAGTTCGGCGTCGGATCGCTTGTATCGAAGCTGCCGACGCAACCCGCTGATTGCTGCACTATCACTCGTGACACTGGCCGCGTTAATCTTTTCTGCGGCGTTTGGCTGGATTAGTAACGCGCGTTCAAATGGCGCACTGGCTAAAGAATCGCAGCTTCTCAAAGACGCAGAAGACGCGAACGGCAAACTGTCCGCCAGTCTCGATTTGTCGCTGGCAACACTCGAAAAACTGTTCGATACGATTGGAAACAGCGAACCGCCATTTCCAAGACCGGGTGCGCCCGAAGGTCGTGGCCCGCCCGAAGGTCGCGGACAACCAGACGATCGTGGTGGCCCAAACCGAGGGATGCCGTTTCCGAAAGAGATCATGACGCGCGAAGCGGGGAACCGCTCGGCGCTCCTCGAAGTCGTACTCGGGTTTTACGATAAATTTGCCGAACAGAATTCGACGAACCCCAAGATGCAACTCGATGCCGCGATGGCGTACCGTCGCGTGGGAGAGATGAATTTGCAACTGCAAAACCAGGAGAAATCGGCGATTGCCTACAAACGATCGACGGCGATCGTCGATGCCTTGTTGCAGCAAAATCCGCACGAACCCGAACTCCTTCGCGAGTATATCGCGAGTGCATCGTGGGCACCGTTACCCGCGCAGTCCGACCCGGTGTACGCGGATCGCGTGCGACGATTGCACGTCGCATACGATTACGCGGAGGAACTTCGCCCGCAAACGGCCAGTACCGTCAACCGCCTCGCGATGCACTTCAAGTTGCTGTATCTGCGCCTCGAAGAGAGCGCAAAGAACGAGGGGCAGGACGCCGATGCAAAGAAGTATCGCAAGCGTGCGGAAGAGGTTCGAATGCCACAACCGCCGCGTGATGGACCACGCGGGCCGCGTGAACTACTGCCGCGTTAGGTGTCGCTCGGCGGCCGTCACGGGGCGGCTTGGCATTTGTTGTGCGTCGAGGCCGCCATCGACGTTAATAATCGTTCCCGTGGCATACGAGGCCGCTTCCGACGCGAGGAAGACGTACCAGCCAGCGAGGTCGTCGACGGTCGCGATTTTGCGAATCGGAATCTGATCGAGAATCGCCTGTCGTGCGACCGGGTCGGACTTTAGGCCGAAGTCCGTCAGTGGCGTTTCGACCAAACCCGGTGCGATGGCGGCAGTCGTGAAACCCAGTGGCGCAAGCTCGATTGCGAGTTGCCGCGTGAGTGCATTGATCGCGCCTTTGCTCGCATCGTACAGCGTGTGCAACGGCTCGGATCGCGTGCCGTTCAACGATGTCGTGAACAGGATTCGCCCGCCGCGTTTTGCCGCCACTGCCCGCTTCACCACTTCCTTCGTGACAGCCATGGCAGACCAGACATTGAGCCGGAATATCGCATCGAAATGGTCCCGCGTAAGATCCGAGAATGCCGGTTCGCGGTAGGTTCCGACGTTGTTGACGAGCACGTCGATACTGCCCAACGCATCCCACGCCTCGGCCACCAGACGCTCCGGTTCACCGTCTTTCGTGAGGTCCGCACAGATGTAGTGACATCCCGGTGGCAGTGGATCGGGGAAGCGGGCAGCGGGCCATTCAGATGTGAACGCCACCCGCGCGCCGCTTCGGGCAAAGGCGTGGCCGACCGCGAGGCCGATCCCTTGACTACTACCCGTAACGAGTGCGTTTTTCCCGGAAAGCATGGTGCGATCTCTTTCGTCGATGGTGTTCGCGGTCACCCATTCAGAGTACATTGCGGACTAACAATGTTGAGGGGGTGCCATGAGTTCGATGCCGAGTTCCGAAGCCCGCGTACTGATTGCGCCGGAGACCGAAGCCGATACGTTCCTGCCGGAAGGGCCGCGTTCGTTCCTCATCGGTGGCCGAGAGGCGTTGGTATGGGTGAACATTCAGACGGCGGTCGATGCGGTACGTGGAACGTTACACGTTGCGTATTGGGAAGGTGGCGAACGCCGACGCTACGCGCTGCCGGCGCGCGTGGGATTCGTGTTCCCGACCGATGTACCAGACACTGTGCTACTCGGCATGGAAAAGGCGATCGGTACATTGAACATCAAGACCGGAAACTGGACGCCGTTCGCGAAGATACCGGACACCGACCCGCGTACGATCATCAACGATGGCGAAATCGTGCCCGGTGGCAAAGCCATCGTATTCGGAACGAAAGATCTGCATTTTCAGGATAAAATTGCACATCTATACCTGTTCACGCTCGCTGACAACCGGCTATCAATCTTGGCGGATGCCCAAACGTGTTCGAACGGAAAACTGTTCGCCGACGATGGCGAGACTCTGTTCGACATCGATACGCCGACGAAAACCGTCGCGAAGTATCGCTTCGATTTTCACGCTCGCACACTCGCGTTCGATGGCACCGCAATCGACTTGCGACACGAAGAGGCATTCCCCGATGGCATGCGCGATTGCGGCGACGGCACTGCCATCATCGCGTTCTACAACCCGCATCGCGGCGGCGCGGGGAAAGCGGTTCGCTACCGACTAGACACAGGAAAAGCGATCGAGGAATGGACGACGCCTGGCTCCCCGCGCGTCACTTGCCCGTTACTCGTGAACTTGAAGGGGAAGATCAAACTTGTCCTGACAACATGCACGGAAGGAATGCCAGCAGAGATGCGGAAAACATCGCCGAACGCGGGGAGTCTGTTCGTCGGTGACACCTCACTGACAGCGTTGCCAACGCTGGAAATCGTGCGGATTTAACTACGGTAGCAGTTGCGGTGGGTTGGATGCGGGAACGACTCGCAGTACGCGATCGACGAATAGTTGAATCACCACGTGCGGCTTCTCGGCTTCGATGAGTGCGGTGGGGAAGCCGTAGGTTCCGGCGGCGGTGAGTCGCTGAAAATCGGACGCAAACATTCGGCGGAAATCCGCACCGAACGAATCGTGGAGCATCACGCCACGTGGCGTTGCAGTCGGGCATAGCGTTCGGCGCGATGGCAAATGGGCGAGCGGTTTCCCACCCGATACCAGCAGCGCGGCCACATCGTCATCCGGTACTTCCATCGATGGATTATTCGGCTCGCCGCAGTGGACGGTTGCCTCGGTCTTGTCGCCGGGATTCAGCCCGAGTGCCGTCGTTAAATCGGCTTCCAATCGCACGTACGGTAAGAAATTGAATGCCGTGTCGGGTTTCGCCCGATAACCCGGTACGGCTCGTGCGAGTTCATCCGCAAGTGGCCGATATCCGACTGACATACCGGTGCCACTCCAGTGCGAATCGTTCATCAAATACAGTGGGTGTATGGCCATCGGCTTCGCCGCGATCAGGTGTCGATACGGATCGATCGCGGGTACGTTTGATTGCTTTAATCGCGCAAGAAAACCGGGAACGAGGTCGGTCGGAGGGTGTCGTTGGAGCGAATCGGGTAAGTATTCGGGGTAGATGATCGACTTCTCGCGCGCGATGTAGACGATGTAAACGATGCCGCGTTTCGCGAGCCAATCGCGACGTTTTTCGAGTACGCTTGCCCACGCTTCGACGTTCGGTTCGAGCGTGCCATTCAGAGCCGCGACCTGTGGAAATTTGCCAACGCAATCGAAAAACAACCAGTCGTTCTTGCCGACCCAAACGATGTTCGAGGTCGTTTCGCCCATGATGTCATAAGTGATGTTCCGCTTGAGGTCGAGTAGTTCGCTGCGGTAGCCGACGCGGTCGTTGAAGTAGGCATCGAACATGTACGGGAACACGTGAAACGCCCAACGCTTCCACAACAGCGGTGGCGGCGAGTTCTGCGGTCGATTCTCGTTCGCGGGCCACACCGCGTCGCGGCAAAAGAACCCGTACGCTTGCGCGAGGATTCCAGCCGCGAACAACAGAATTATGGCCACATTCGCGATGCGTTTCATGCTTCAAAACCGGAAGTAAATGAATGCAGAGTAGGTATTCCCCGCGAGCCACGCCGCCACCACCAACATGATTCCCGCCAACGCGACGACCTTCAACAACTGTCCCACGGCTTCGATACCCCAACCGCAATTGTGCCATCGCGTGGCCAGTACATGCACCGGTAGTGCCGCAATCGCACCGACGACTAGCGCGACGATGGTGGAATTTTTGACGAGGTCCGCCGCAGTGTACGTGCCTTCTGCGAAGCCGAACATCGCACCGATTATCGCGATCGCTTGCGCCGGGGTTTGCGCTCGAAAGAACGTCCAACCGATGGTGACGACGACGAGTGTATACACGTGCCGCAACGGGCGTGGGAGTTTCAGAAGTAGCGCACCGAGGCCGAGGCGTTCGACGATGAGTAGCACGCCGTGTAGCACGCCCCAAATCAGGAATGTCCAGTTCGCGCCATGCCAGATGCCGCAGAGTATGAACACGATGAGCAAGTTGCGGTACGTCTTGCCGCCGCGGTTGCCGCCGAGCGGGACATAGACGTAGTCGCGGAACCAACTCGAGAGCGAAATATGCCAGCTACGCCAGAACTCCGTGACGCTCGAGGCGGAATACGGGTAATTGAAATTTTCGAGGAAGTCGAAGCCGATCATCTTCCCGAGTCCGATGGCCATGTCCGAGTAGCCGGAGAAATCGAAGTAGATCTGTAGCGCGTAGCACGCCATGCCGAGCCACGCCGCAGACGCGGTGAGGTCCGAAGCCGGCAGGCGAAACAGGTGATCGGCGACTACGGCGAGCGTGTCGGCGATCAACACTTTCTTCGCGAGACCGAGGATTAATCGGCGAACGCCTTCGGCAAACGAATCGAGTGTGATACACCGTGTTGACAATTGACTGGCAATGTCCCGGTAACGAACAATCGGTCCTGCAATCAGGTGCGGAAACAGGAACACGTACAGCCCGAAGCGGAGGAAATTTCGTTGTGCGGGTACTTCACGACGGTAGACGTCGGTCACGTAGCTGATCGCTTGGAACGTGAAGAACGAGATGCCGATTGGCAAGTGAATTTCCGCGATTGGCAACGACAGATTCGCCGCAAGAAACCCCATGTATTTGAAATAGACGAGCAAGCCGAGATCGAAAACGATGGCCGCGATCAGCCACCGTTTGCCACTGCGGTTCGCCGCCTGATTGCGGGCGATGGCATTCGCGAAAGCATAGTTCGCTACCAGCGATCCGAGCAATACCAGCACGAATTCCTTCTCGCCCCATGCGTAGAAGTACACGCTCGCCGCGAACAGAAATGCATTCTGCGCCGTCGTTCGCAACGTTCGCGCGTTCCCGAGCAACAGCCATGGCAGCGCGTGATAGCCGATCAGGACGATCGGCAAAAACAGGTACAGGAACGTCTGCGAATGAAAGTACACGGTCGCCCTCCCAGGCCATGCGACCGAGTGTAAATCGAAACGCCAATTTCGTGCAAGTTCGATCTGCGAAGCGACGGATTATCGTGTTGACATTTCCGGATTTCGGTCGAATATCTCCTCGACCGATTCGCGGATCACTTGGCAGAAACGGGTGAGTTCGAGGTCGTCGCCGTCTTTGCCGAACGGCTCTTCGACGTCCTCGGCAGTGAATTCGATGCCGAGCAAAAAGTATCCGAGTAGGCTGACGACTGCGACCGCCCAGATGCCATACTCACCCGTGAGGAACCAGGGTGCGGAGAGCAGATAGAACAATGTGCCGTGGCGGAGGAGCGCGCGGTACGACATCGGCACCGGCGACGAAAGGATGCGCTCGCAGGCACCGCAGACATCGGCGAACCCGCGCAAATGCGGATCGAGCAACAACAGATCGACATCGTGAATCTGCTCCGTTGTGCGCCAGTGTCGCACGACGACGTGAAGTTGTTGGAGGATGTAAACCGGGGCGTGTTTGGGCGTTGCGGTTTCGCCTTCGTAACCGGGCACTTCCGCGAGTGCGTCGCTCCCGCGAAGGTGAAACTTCAGCGCGAATGCGTAGCCGACGATACACCGTTGGAAACGCAGTCGCGACTCGTTGGCTTCGAGCGACAGTGCGGCGACTTTCAGACACAAACTGCGCGAATCGTTGATGAGTTGGCCCCAAAGTTTGCGGGCTTCCCACCAGCGTTCGTAGGCTTCGCGATTGCGGAACCCGAGCAGCACGCCGAGCAGAATGCCGTTCAGAAGCGAGATGTCCCCCAGCCACCTCGGCAACGCGAGTTTTTGGTACACGACGACGGCATCGACCAACACCGTGTACAACGCGATGAGGATCACGGCCGCATCGAGCCGTTTCCAGACGGGCAGCGGCAGCCAGATTTGCATGATCCAATTCAGACGTTCTTTCACGAATTTCGTCCTCTATACTTCGAGTGGGGTGATTCGATACGTTTTTGTTAGTAGAGTCGAGGAGTGGCGCGGTGGTTTGGGTGGTGGGATTCACTGACGCAATACTCTGCCGTTTTACCCGCACACCTTCGCGGCCGTTTCCACT
>JAYVQG010000347.1:0-16707 GCA_043757025.1 Limnoglobus sp. | reverse complement strand
CGACTTACGTCCGATTTCGCCCAATTCCAATCACGCCAGAACCAAATTTTTAGTGGTCTTATTTGGCAAAACTGCAACCGGGTTTTGAACCGTGCCTTTTAAGAGTTCGAGTTCCGCACTCACCCACACGAACGCCACCTGTCAAAAAGCGAAACGCGATCCGACGTAAGTCGACTTTTGCACGGTGTCGTGAAGTGTCGTGAAAGTGTCTCCAAGTGTCGTGAGAATGTCGCGAAGTGTCGTGAGAATGTCGTACTCGGTCGATTTTGTGTCGCACTCGGTCGATTTTCGGTCGGTAGTTGCGGCGAGTGCCAATCGAACGACCATCGGCATAACCCACGATACGAGTTCGAGATGCGACAAAACCGCCCGAAACAGATCGGTGATTTGCGATCGAAAAGCCGCGATTTTGGGTCGCAAAAACCGAAAAAACACCCGAAAAAACGGTTTTTGAGCCTCCGGAATTGTGACTTACGTCGAAACTACCGCCCTTCCGGTCGCTCGGCATCGGATTTATTGCGAACTGTTTCTTGGCGAGCGACCGGATTGGCGGTAAACTGAGCGAGACGGAATTGCATTCCGTTCGACGATTACCCGCTACTGCGGGGTCTTAAATGAGGTCCGCGACGTATGGCTCGGCCATCAGCCGGTGCGGTGCGAAACGGCATACCCAAGACCATGGGGCTTCGACGCTCGGATCGCTTTTTGAGTGGTTTAAGTGCCTACGAACGTGTGGTTTTAGTCACCCACATTCATGCCGACCCCGATGGGCTTGGCAGCATGTTCGGGTTGGCCCACCTGATCGAAACGCTGACGAATAAGCCGACGATCATCACGCAAGATGGCCCGATCAGCCGGGCCGAAAATCGTGCCTTAGTCGACACGTTACACCTCGATTTAATCCCGATCAAGGAAGTCGATTGGCATAATGGCGATGCGGTCGTAATGGTCGACAGCCAGCCGAAAACCGGTCGTCACACCTTCGATGAAAACGTCCCGCTTTACGCGGTGATCGACCACCACGAAACGCCCGGCGACCTCGAAGACGTGGCTTTCGTCGATGTACGGCCCAACATGGGCGCAACTTGCACACTCGTCACGAAATATCTCATCGAACAAGGCGTCACACTCACCGAAAAGCTCGCTTCATCGCTGTATTATGGGATCGAGACGGAGGTTACAGGCTATCCACGCGAAGCCACCGAAGCCGACGACGAAGTGATGAACTACCTGTTTGGCCTCACCGATAAAGACCTTCTCGCCCAAATCCGCAACGCACGCCTACCGCACAGCCACTTCGAGTGTTTGCTCGAAGCCCTACAAAGCTCGTTCCTTTACGACCGATTCGTCATCAGTTGGGTCAACGATCTGCCACAACCCGAACAGGCGGCAGAGGTGGTCGATTTCATGATCCGCTTCGAGAAGGTCGATTGGGCAGTCTGTTGTGGCATCCATAAGGACAAGCTCATCATCTCGGTGCGTTCGGCATTGCCGCACGCAAAAGCGGGCGACATCTTGCGCACCGTCGTCGGTAAACTCGGCAACGCCGGTGGCCACGATCGCCGCGCGGGTGGCTGTATCAGTTTGGCAGGCAAATCGGATACAGCGATTGAGGAATTGCAGTCCTCACTACGGCGTCGATTCCTCAAGGCGTTGAATATCGAAGATCTCCGCGGCCGCCGATTGGTGGCGCTCCGGGAAATGCTTCAGAACCTGCAATCGTAACAGAATTGCAACGGCACGCACGAACGACACGGATGTCTGCTTTTGCAAACCGATATTCGCAACTCACTACTGCACAGCGTTTAGCGTCGTAACTATTCGCGTGTTTCGGCACAATTTGACACGTTTTGTGTCGTTCAAATCGGCAATTCGAGTGAATTAGTTGAAAGAGACATTGACGAGCCAGCTATAGTTCTAATGAGCGAATCCAAACTCGGTTTGTACGATTTCCGCTCAAACGATCACAAACACTCAATGCTGCGGTCCGTTGCGCAATCGTGTGTTGGCACGGATTCTGCTGGAGGACATAGCCATGGCAAGATTAGACGCACTACAAAAGATGCAGAATATCCTCTTGGGTCGCCGTTCGGTGCTGAGCAAACGGCTCGGTGGCGATCTCGATGGCCTCTCGAATAGCTTCACCAGCGGCGATGCGGCCGATGCGGCATTCGATAACGTCGGCGAAGAGCTGGCGTCCCAACTCGCCGAACTCGAGGCGAAGGAACTCACGCAGATCGACCGCGCTTTGCTGAGAATCAAGCAAGGAATGTACGGTATTTGCGATGGTTGCGAATGCAAAATCCCCGTGGCGCGGCTGAGTGCGCTGCCATACTCCACGATGTGCATCCGTTGCCAGCGAGAATCCGAGAAGGATGGCAACTGGGAAGCCGATCATGAGATCGCCAACTGGGAGAAAGTCCGCGACCACGGTTCCGACGACAAGGAAGTAAGGCTCTCAGATTTTGAAGTCGATTACAGTAAGTGATCGCTTCGCGTCCAATCTGATGCCTATCCGGCCCGCACCGTCTGCGTAGACTGCGGGCCTTTTTCGTATTTTGATGCCTCGCGGTAGTCGTTTTCCCACGATGTTTCGCTTTTCCTTCCAGTTCCGAAAACCGCAAGCGATAGATTGGCTTTGTCGCCACGGTTCGTTGTCGTTGTTATCGACCGAACCCGGCGGATCCCTGCCACGCGGATCGGCCAATCATGCGGAATCGTTTCCCCCATTTACTACTCGTCTTTCTCGGCGCGATGGCCGGCGGGGCGTCGATTTGCCTGATCGGCCATCCGACGCAACCCGTTGGCGCGGAACCGAGTCCGTTGCCGGCTGCACCTGCGAATTTCGCCCCCATAACCGATAGTTTCGATAGCATCGTTGCCAGACTCGCGCCGTCGGTGGTGGCCATTGACGCGGTCAAATCGCAGGTGGCGAGTACCTCGAATAAGGGCAAACCGCAGGAAGAATCGGGTTCGGGCGTGCTGTTGCAGTTCGATGGTTACAAAGGCATCATCGCGGTCACGAACAATCACGTCATTAGTGGGGCCAAAGCCGAGGAAATTACCGTCACCTTGAACGACGGTCGCATTCTCCGCCCCGCTCGCGTCTGGACGGACCCCGAATCGGATGTCGCAATGCTTGCCCTCGACGCCACGAACCTGCGGCCCGCCACGATGGGCAACAGTGACCGCGTGCGAGTGGGCCAATGGGTGTTGGCGTTCGGTAGCCCGTTCGGCCTCAGCCAGACGGTCACTCACGGTATCATTTCCGCCAAAGATCGCGGGCAAATCAGCCTCGGCAACAC
The DNA here is from genome assembly GCA_043757025.1 of Limnoglobus sp. Lineage (GTDB taxonomy): Bacteria > Planctomycetota > Planctomycetia > Gemmatales > Gemmataceae > Limnoglobus. The sequence continues at coordinate 13,402 of JAYVQG010000347.1, read as the reverse complement.
GATCCGCATCAAGGAGTTTCTGCAAACCGATGCCGCGATCAATCCCGGTTCGAGCGGTGGCCCTCTCGTTGCCACCAATGGCCATGTGGTCGGCATCAACACGGCAATTGCCTCGAACAATGGCAACAACAGTGGTGTGGCGTTCAGTATTCCGATCGATCTCGTGAAGCGAATTGGCAAGGAATTGCTCGAAAAAGGCGTCATCCATCGCGGTTATCTCGGCGTGCAACTCGCACCGACGCTCGAACCTTCGGAAGCACTCCGGCTCGGCCTCGACCGCGTTCGCGGGGCGTTGGTCGATGGCGTACACCCGAATAGCCCTGCTGCCACAGCAGGACTCAAGCTCAGCGACGTGATATTGAAGATGGAAACCGTCGAATTACGCGATGAAAACCACCTGATCAACCTCATTAGCAACCTGCCACCCGCCCATCGCGTTCGGTTGGGGGTCTGGCGCGAACGTCAGATGCGTACGATTGAAGTTGTAATCGGTGATTGGGCGAATACGCCTCGCGCGAAGTGAGAATCGGTCGGGCAACGCATCGCTCGACCGATTCGACAGTATTCAATCGTCGTTTTGCTTCTTCTTTTGGATGAAGTAAAATGCGATCAGCCCGATCAGAGCTACGACCATGATACCGAGGTAAACCGGATCGCTCATGAAGTTCATCGTATGGTCCTTTCAAAAATCGTGAGGTCGGTCGCGTATTACATGAGGCAATGAGTGAGTATACGCGACGGAGCCAGGCGAGGTGATCGTGCGTCACCGCAACGACCCAGCGTTGATCGTGTTGTAACGACTCAAATTATCCGTTGCAAGACTCTGGCGTATTTTTCGTTCAGTTCGCGAATCGCACGCAAATCATTTCTCGTGATCGTCTCTTAGCCTGAACCACTGAACCCGACGCCGTGAAATGCCTCTTGTCGTTAGAACGAGCGATGTTACGATTAACACTTGTAGACGAATCTCGGCCCCTTAACGTGAAGAGCACAGGGATGATCGACGGCTTAGCACTCGTGCGTAGCGGCGAACTTCTTTACACAGACGATGTCGGGCACGATGCGTGCGGCATCGGCGGCGTGGCCGCGAAAGATGGGCAGCCGAACACCGAAGTGGTGCAGAAAGCGCTGCAAGCCTTAAAAGCGCTCGAGCACCGTGGCGGCGTATGCGGCGATGCGGGCGACGGCGCGGGCCTCACCTGCCAGATCCCGCAAGCGTTTTTCCACGAAGAAGCGAAGCGCCTCGGCCTCGACCACACGAAGACGCTGAAACCGACTGATCGGATTGCGATCGGCTCGTACTTCGTTCACGGCGCAAACCCGGCACAAATCGCCCGTGCGCGCGAACTCATCCGTGCGGCGCTTTCGAGCGGCTCCGCACAGTTCATGGGCTTCCGTACCGTTCCCACGAACGACGACATTCTGCCGTCTAAGGCGCGCGATACGCGGCCAACGATCATCGAGCAAGTTCTACTTCGCCTCAACGGCAGCCCCGACGATGCCGAACGCTGGCTGTATCGTCAGCGTCTGATACTTCGCGATCAGTTCCGCAAGGAAGGACTCGAAGTCTACATCAACTCGCTGTCGGCGAAGCTCATCAGCTACAAGGGATTGCTGACGAGCCATCACTTCGTCGATTTTTACCCGGACATGCAAGCGCCGGGGTTCGAGGCGGGGATCGCGATTTTCCACCGTCGCTACTCGACGAACACGTTCCCGAACTGGAACCTCGCGCAGCCATTCCGATATTCGAGCCACAATGGCGAAATCAACACGGTACGCACGAACCGCAACGCGGTTCAGGCGTTCTCGCGCAGCCTAAACCCGCAACCCCCTGGCGGCGAATTGCTCAGCCCGAAGATGAGCGATTCGGCGAGCCTCGACGAATGGGTCGAGTATTTGCACCTCGAAGAAAACTGGAGCTTGCTTCGCGCACTGCGGCTTTCGATCCCGCCCGTGTGGGACACCGAAGCCGACGTCTGGGGGCAAGATGCATTCCAGTTGTTCACGTACTGCCGACGCACGTACGGCAGCCTCTGCGCATGGGACGGCCCCGCCGGGATTCTCAGCACCGACGGCGATATTCTGATCGGCCAAGTCGACCGAATGGGCCTGCGCCCCGTGCGTTGGTGTTCGGACAAACGCGGCTGGTTGTACATCGGTTCGGAGTCGGGCGTGTTCGGGCTGGATCCGCTGACCATCGTCGCGAGTGGCCAGTTGCAGCCCGGCGAAATGATCGCCCTGGACACGAAGACCGGCACGCGGCTCGATAGCCGAAAGATCATGGACCGCGTCGTCGTCGAAGCCCAGAAAGAACTCGGCGACATTCACGATCTGAACATTCGCCAAGTGGTGATTACCGAAGGCTTCGACTTCACGCGGCAAGTCGAAGACGTCGTCGGTGCGATGCTCGTCGAACAAAACTGGACGCTCGACCACCTGCTGCAAGCGGCGGGCTGGGACTTCGAGCGTGCCGTGTTCGTGAAGGATATGGCGAAGCTCAAAAAGGAACCGCTGTCGAGCATGGGCTTCGACCGCGTGTTGACGATCTTCTCGGTGTTTCACCCGACGTTGTTCAAATACTGCCAGCAGACTTTTGCGGAAGTGACGAACCCGCCGATCGACCCGTATCGCGAAGGCGGCGCGATGTCGTTGATGACGTACCTCGGTCGTTCCTCGTTGACGGCCCGCGATGGCGAAGATGAGATGCCCGTCAAGCAACTCGAACTCGCCTCGCCGATCATCAGCGATGCGGTGATCGAAGAGATCCGCCAGAACGAAATGCTCGGGTTCCAACCGCTCGATGCGACGTTCGTACTCGAAGGCGGTGCGGAAGCGTTGCGAACGAGCTTGATCGCTCTGCGTAGTGCCGCCGAGAAAGCCGTCCACGCGGGGCACCACGTGTTGTGCATCAGCGACCGTCAGGCCTGCAAGCGGGGCATCGACCCGATCCCGTCGTTGCTCGCGCTCGGTGCGGTTCACAATTACCTTTGCCAGCAAGGGCTGCGCGATCGCTGTTCGATCGTCGTGCAAGCGGGCGACATCCAGGAAGGCCACGATATCGCGGTCCTCGTGGCGTTCGGTGCCGATGCGGTTCACCCGTACTTGATGTTGCGAATGGTCAAAGACGGCCTGACGTACAAACACGGCGAATCGAAGCAAGAGATTGAATTGTCCTCGCGCGAAGCCCTGGAGAATCTGTTCGAGGCACTCGAGGATTCGCTCAAGAAGATTATCTCGAAGATGGGGATCACGACGATCGAAGGCTATCGCGGTGCGATGCTGTTCGAGGCGGTCGGCTTCGGCCCGGAACTCATGGAGTTCTTCGGCGACTTCCCTTCGCGCATCGGCGGCCTGACGCTGGCGGACCTCGTCGAGGACGTGAAATGGCGTCTCGAGCGCACGGTGAATATGTCCACGCTCGGGCGCAACAAGGACTACCACGCCTACAAACCCGAAGTGCGAATGGCGCTGCGGAACGCGGTGCTCGAAGCCCACCCCGACCCCGTGATGGGCGGCGGCGAGGCGGCGTACACGGCACCGCTCGAAATTGAAATCGCCGATGCCGCCGACAAAGTCGGGGCGAAGTTCGTGAAGTTCACCAACCTCGTCAACAACCGCGTGCCCACGGTGCTGCGCGACTTGTTCAAAATTAAAATGGGCAGCGCCATCCCGAAGGAACAGGTCCAAGCGGGGATCGATATCATTCGCGGCCACTTCCGTGGGGCCGCGATGAGCCACGGCGCGCTCACGGGTGCATCGCACATGACGATCGCTGCGGCGATGAACGAACTCGACACCCTCAGCAACTCCGGCGAAGGCGGCGAAGCCCGTTGGCGGAACGACATTCCTCCGAAGGCGCACGGCGATCACTGGGCGAAAGTGCGGAAACAACGCGAAGAAAACCCCGGCGTCTACGCGCTCGACCCCAACGACATCAGCAAGAGCCGGTTCCGTTCGCGGATTCGCCAGGTGGCATCGGGTCGCTTCGGCGTCGATGCGGAATATCTCGTGAACGCCGATGAGATTTCGATCAAAATGGCACAAGGCGCGAAGCCCGGCGAAGGCGGCCAGTTGATGGGCAAAAAGGTGACGGCGGAGATCGCCGAGATTCGCTTCGCGAAGCCCGGCACGGACCTGATCAGCCCGCCTCCACACCACGACATTTACTCGATCGAAGACCTCGCGCAACTGATCTACGACTTGAAATCGATCAAGCCGGGGATGCCTATATCGGTGAAGTTAGTGGCGGTCGAGAACATCGGCACGATTGCGGTCGGCGTCGCTAAGGCCGGTGCGGACATCATCGAGATCGACGGCATCGACGGCGGTACTGGTGCGGCGATGGTGTCCTCGAAAGAACATGCCGGGTTACCGAGCGAGATGGGCCTATCCGAGGCACATCAGGCACTCGTCGTCAACGGCATCCGCAAGAGCGTGAAAATCCGCGTCGGCGGCGGTATTAAGAACGGTTACGATGTGATCAAGTACGCGCTGCTCGGTGCGGACGAGTTCACCTTCGGCCAGGGGTTGATGGTTTCCGTGGGTTGCATAGTCTGCAAGAACTGCCACATTCCGAACTGTCCGACCGGGATCACCGGGTCGCCGGAAATCTTCAAAGGTCACCCGGCACACACCAAGGCGTACATGCACGCGGTCGCCGAGGAAGTGCGAACTTTGCTGGCGGAAATGGGCTTCGCGAAGATCTCGGAAATCACCGGCCGCAGCGACTTGCTCGAACGCAGAACGGACTTGAAAGGCCGACCGGCGCAGGTCGACCTCAAGCGGTTCCTGCGCCCCGACATGGCATTGTCCGTCCTCGAAAAGAACTACGAACAGGTCGAACCGAATCGCGGCATCTGCACGCCCGATGGTACGTCGCTCAACCACCGGATTCTGGCCGCGACGCTCGATGCCATCGACACCGCGCAAGATGTATCGTTGGTGTTCAAAATCAAAAACAGCGACCGCTCGGTCGGTGCGACACTCGCGGGTGAGATCGCCCGGTTGTACGGCCGCGAAGGCATCCCGAACGGCAAGAAGATCCGCGTCCGCTTCGATGGTGAGGCCGGTCAGAGTTTCGGCGCGTGGTGCCTGACGGGTATCGATCTCGAACTGCGCGGCTTCACGCAAGACGGCTTGGCGAAGGGCATCTCCGGCGGGCACGTCGTCGTTTCCCTCGATTACAAGGCTTCGGACTACGGCGGGGAGATTCAGAGCATCGCCGGGAACAACGTCGCGTACGGTGCGACGGGTGGGTTCGTGTTCATCGGCGGGCGGGCCGGTCACCGCCTCGGCATCCGCAACTCGGGTGCGACGATCGTTGCCGAAGCCGCAGGAAAGTATGCCTGCGAATACATGACGCGCGGCCGCGTGCTGATCCTCGGCCCCATCGAAAACGAAGTCGGTTCCGGCATGACCGGCGGCGAGCTTTTCGTCTACGATCCGCACAACGAAGTCGCCGGCAAACTCCACGGCAAGAGCGTCACCGTCATCGATTGCAACTACACCGATTTCGAATGGATGCACCCGCTGGTGATCCAGTATCACGCCCGCACGGGTAGCCGTCAGGCGGAGTACATCCTCAAAAATTGGGCCGACATTCGCCGCGGCCGACGCATCCGCAAAGTGCTGCCACTCGCCGTCGCCCGCGCGATGGAAGACTACCGTGCCGTCGGCACGAACGCGGGTTAGTCATTTGCGAACTCTGAGGATCGTGACACATGCCGATTATTTTCTTCGGGTCGCGCGGGATCTCGTGGACGGTCGATAGCGGGGAGTTTCACTGCCCGCGTTGCTCCGAAAAAGTGCCGTACAAGTTGAAATCGACGCGACCGTGGTTCACCGTGTACTTCATCCCGCTCTTCCCCGTGGGCGGTTCGGAACGGCACGTCGAATGTCGCGAATGTGGCGGTGCGTTCCGTGAAGATGTTCTCGAATATCGTGCGCCGAAAGATTCGTCGCAAGATTACGCCGCCGAGCTTTACGAGGAACTCGAAGCGGGAAAAAGCATCGAGACGATTCGGCGAAAGTTAGAGCGATTGGGCATGTCGCCGACGCGGTCCGAGGAGATGATCGACGAGATGACGCGAGGGAAAGTGTGGTCCTGCCCGGAGTGCGGTTTTCATTACTTGAACAGAGTGAAACCGTGCCCGAAATGCACCACCTCGAAGTAATCGAAGCGAACCCGGCCCCACTCTGCCAGACCCGCACGCAATCGTGCGTCGCCTGCTGCCGAGGCAAAAAACTGAGTGACGCATCACTCACCGCAAAACTCCGCAGGCAAACCGAACGATTTCAAAGATCGTTCGGGACATCGAATCACCCGCCATCATTTCTCGCACTGATTTTATTTGAACTTCGCTCGCGTCGGTTCTCGCCACTTCTGTTCGCACCGCTATTCCTGATACCGGGCTTCGGTCCGCTGATCCGCACGTGGTTCGCCAACCGAAGCTGTTGTGCGTTCCTCGGTTACCTCGACGGTTCGCGAGCGGGTTGTCTGCTTCACCCGACGCGAATGGGCGGCACCGATGTGCGACGCCGCACCGCGTTCGCGTTGCTACCCGGAATGCGTTGCGGCGAACCGGGGTTCACGTGCAACGCGACGCATCTGTATCGTCGCCTCGGCCTACACGCACGTCAGGAATTCAAGGACAAAACGCAAGGGATGGCGAGTACCGAATATAGTCGCGCGGTCGAAAATCTCGAACTCACCGCTTCGCGGCCGCCTGCGTGACTTTGTCGAACAATAGGCCGATGAGCGTCTCGAGCATCTCGACGTATTCCGTCGCAGCGAGGGCGTGAATTTTGTGGACGAGTGCGCGACGGCGTTCGATCTGATCGACGAAGCGATCGACGCCGAGTTTCTCCAGTGGGCCGCCCGGATTTTGCAGTTCGAGCAGTTCGAGAATCTCATCGGGGCGCAGTTCCCTCGCACGATCCTGGTTGCGATCGAGCCAATTCACCAAGTCCGGCAGCGTCGCGCGATCGTGGAGAACCTTGAGGGCTTCCTCGTCGGCGGGCGGTTTGCCGTGCATCCGCGGCAATAGCCGTTCGAGCGGCAACGTGCGGAGTTCGTTCACGGTCAACCCGAGTGCCTCCGCACACTGGCTGACGGTGGCGTTCCGCAATCGCCGATTCGGCCCGCCGTTGAGTATGTGCCGCACGGTATGTCGATTCAAGTTCGATATTCGTGCGAAGTCTTCTTGATTCCAGCCCCGTTCTTCCATCAGACGGGAAATTTTCGTCGCAACCTCACCACCACCCACACCGGTTCCGCCGCTCATCGTGCCCCCTGATCCGCGTACATCCGTGCGTAAAATATCGCTTCAGGTTTATACTATGTGGGCGTCCAGGGGTTCCACACAATTTAGGTAACGAAGAAGCCAGCGCGATCGCGCTGGCTTCGAGCGAAACAAACGTCATTTAGAACGGGCTTTTCGGCCCCGCGACACGTGGCAACAGCTCGCGATCCGCTTGCACTTGCGGAATCGAGATTTCGCTACTTTTCTTCGGATCGACGGGCTTCACCGGATCGACGGCTTTCGGCGCCTCGGGCTTCGGCATCACTTTCGGTGCCTCCGTCGCCGGTGCGACGATGACCGCGTTCGGTGCCGGTGTGAGCGTACACGCCGATGGCGTACTCGCAACGATCGCAGCGGGGTACACGACATCCGCACACGGCGAAGCGGCCAAATCCCCGTGCTGGAAGCGGGCTTTGATCTTCGTCAGCAGGCCGGGGCCGCCGCACGAATCGCCGAACAACGGTCGTGCAATGAGCGGAGAACCGCACGGCTCGCACGACGACGAACCCATCGAAGCCAGCCGCGACTTGATCTTCGTGAGCAAGCCGGGCTTCGCGCAACCATCGCCGCATGGCCCAGTGTCGGCCCCCGTCATGAGGGCCGTCGTCAACAGAATGGAAGTCATCACGGTGTGAAATCTCCGTACGGCCCGCACACACGCCCCCGCGTAGTTCGAGCCGGTGTAAGGGAACGATCCCCTGAACCCTTATTCCTTTCATCGACCGCTCGCGCATTAGCCATGACGCGACTTAAACAATTTTCCACGACATTCCAAAAGTGGCGCACGCTTGTAGTGGAATAATCGGATATGCCGCACGGCCCAATTGCGCAGTGTCCGTAGGAAATGCACATCAATCGGGATAGCATGAATCGATACGCAAAAGGTTACGCACCGAGGTTCACCCGTGGCTGCTGTCGCGAAGCAATGGCACTTGTTGCCCCATCAGGACGATGCGATCCGCAGGCTGTCGGCGGAGATCCGCGTGCCGGCCGTCGTCGCGCAACTGCTGCTGAATCGCCACGTGACGGACCCTGCGGAGGCATTGCGGTTCCTCGAATCGCCACTCGCGGGGCTGCACGCGCCGAACCGCTTGCCGGGCATGAATGCTGCCGTCGATCGCATCACGGACGCGATCCGCAACCGCGAACTCATCCGCGTGTTCGGCGACTACGACGCCGACGGCGTGACGGGCACCGCCATCCTCATTCGGCTCATCGAGCAACTCGGTGGCAGAGCCGACTTCTACGTGCCGCACCGCTTGGACGAAGGATACGGCCTGAATATCGAGGCGATTCAGCAAGCGAAGGCGAGCGGAGTGGCGCTGTTAATTACCGTCGATTGCGGGATTACCGCTATCGCGGAAGCCGAAGAAGCACGGCGAATCGGGCTGGATTTGATCGTCACCGATCACCACGAAATGTTGGATACGATTCCCAACGCCACGGCAGTCGTTCACCCGCGCTTGCCCGGCGACTATCCCTTCGGCGGGCTGTCCGGCTCCGGTGTGGCGTTTAAATTCGCGTGGGCGGTCGCACAGCGATTCAGTGCCAGCGACAAAGTCACGCCCGAACTGCGCGAGTTCCTGCTCGATGCCGTCGGCCTCGGTGCGCTCGGCCTCGTTGCCGATGTGGTGCCACTTCGCGATGAAAACCGCATCTGCGTCAAGCACGGTTTGCAACGGATTGCCGCGAAGCCATCGCTCGGGTTGAAGGCACTCATCGAGGTCGTCGGGCTGAAAGGCGCGGCGATCAAGGCCGAAGATGTGAGCTTCAAAATCGCACCGAGGCTCAACGCCGCCGGTCGCCTCGGGTGTGCGATGCTCGTCGTCGAACTCCTGACCACGAAGTCCGCAACGCGGGCGCACGACCTCGCCGAGTGCCTGAACGGCTACAACCAGCAGCGTCAAAGTATCGAACGTAAAATCGGCATTCAGGCGCGCGAAATGATCGAAGCCGAAGGATTCGCGAACGATGCCGCACTCGTCCTCGGTTCGCCCGAATGGCATCAAGGCGTAATCGGGATCGTCGCCGGCCGGTTGGCGGATCAGTACGCACGCCCCGTGATTTTGCTTGCCCTGAAGGCCAACGATGCCGCTTCGTCGGGGTCGGGGCGTTCGATTCCCGGTGTGGAATTGCACATGGCGTTGCGGGCGTGCGACGAACATCTGCTCGGCCACGGCGGGCATGCGATGGCCGCCGGAGTGAAACTGCGTCCCTCGAAGTTGGCCGATTTCCGTGCGGCATTCAACGATTACGTTCGCCAACAATTCCCCGACGGTACACCCGCCCCGCGATTGATTATCGATGCCGAGGTGCCATTGATGGCACTCACGTTCGGGCTACTCAAAGACATCGACAAACTCGAACCGTACGGCGCAGACAACCCGAGACCCAAGCTGTTGGCCACCGATTTGACGCTCGAAGGCGAACCAAAAAAAATCGGTACGAACCAACAACACTTGAGCTTCCGCGTCCGCCAACAGAGCATCAAAATGCGCGCCGTCGCGTTCGGAATGGGCGACCGCTACGACGAACTCGTCTCCGCCGGCGGCATCTGCTCCGTGGTGTTCACGCCAAAGATCAACGAATGGAACGGCTACCGTTCAATCGAAATGGAAGTCATCGACTTCCGCCCCGTCCGCAACCCGGACCTGGTTTAAGAATTCGCCGCGACGCGAAGGCGTTGCGTAGCGGAGCGCGGGATTCACACGCCAAATCACAGAGGGATTCGAGGTGACAACATTTGAAGCCTTCAACCCGACCATCGACCGCTACGACTACCGCAGTGCGGCACGACTGTTCCAGTTGCGATGGCCGGACGCAGCCGTGGCGCGGGCGGTAGCCGAGAACTTGGCGGCTTCTGTTCGCGCGGCACACGCTGCTGGGGAAGCATGTTGGGGAATCACGATGTTTGCACACAGTCTGCGACTGAACGTCGGCCAAGTGGAAACGCTGACGCTGTCGCCTGTAGGCGGTCGCTACCTGTTTCGTTCTCCTCTCGTCTTCGATATGCCACATCGGTTTGAGATCCGCGTTTCCGATAACCCGATTTACCCAGCGGTGCCGGTCCCGTCGGGCGTGTGCTTTGTACCGCAATCCGAACTCGCAACACTGCCAGAAGCGATCCGCAACAGTCACGAGGCGTACATCCGAGCGGCAGCGTCTTTTAAGCGATCTTCACCATTTAAGCGGAGTTTCTCGCCATCAGTTCTGGAATACATCGAGTCGGCACTCGGCGCGACCCTGCCGCGACCGAGCTATGCACCGATCGGTTCGCCCGGTCAATGCGTCGATTTACTCGCAGAGGAACTCGATGCTTCTCAAACACGGATTGAGGGCGCGCGATATCAGGTCACAGTCAACGCTTACGAGCGCGATCCGCGCGCGCGCCAACTCTGCATCGACAGGCATGGCAATACGTGTGCAATATGCGAGTTCTCATTCGGGGCCGTCTATGGTCCGGTGGCAGAGGGCTTCATTCACGTGCATCACCTGCGACCTTTATCCGAGATCGGCGGCGAGTATCATGTCAATCCGGTCGAGGATTTACGGCCGGTGTGCCCCAATTGTCATGCAGTGCTTCACCGCCGCGTGCCAGCGTTCAGCATCAACGATGTGAGAGCTTTCCTTGGACAGACGCTCAAAAAGTGAACCGCGCAAAAATCGCGATAACGTAAAGTTGTTCAAGAATTAGCCGCGACGCGAAGGCTTTGCGAAGCGGAGCGCGTGGACTTGGTGACGCGCACGCGCTTCGCGCCGAAGACTTCGCGTCGCGGCTAATTTTGCGTGGACTTGGTGACGCGTACGCGCTCCGCTCCGAAGACTTCGCGTCGCGGCTAATTCTGATTGTAACGCTACTGGTTCTTAATCTCTTCGACGCGGCGATTCCAGGCTTTGATGGCTCCTTCGCGGGATTCGGCGGTGCCGGCCATGTCGATGAAACTGAGGAGTTTGTTACTTCGCGATTCGGGGTCGATGTCGTTTTTCAACGTCCAGAGTGCGAACTCACGCACGGCCAGCGCCGGTGAATTGAGATCGTCGACGATGCGGTCGAGCACGGCGGCTTCGGTGCGTTCGGTTGGGGTTGGGCCGCGAATCAAGCTGATGACTCGTTGGGCCTGCTCGGCGTTGCAACGGCTCTTCTCGACGAGCAATTTTTGGAGGCGTTCGGCCCCCTCGTTACTCTCGCCGGCGAGTTCGATGATGCCATAGATGGCGGCTTCGCGAACCTGCGGTCGCGAGACGTCGTGTAGGGCATCGACCAGTTCGGGCCAGTCGCCGATGGCGGTGTGGCCAAGTATTCCCACGCGACAACGAATGAGGATCGGCAACGTGTATTCGCTCTGTTCTGCAAGCATTTCTGCGAAGCGGACCCGCACGGAATCGGGTGCGGTGAACTTCGTTGCGAGATCGGCCAACGACTGTTGCACGGCTTTCGCCACGACTTCCGAAGCAGGCACGGGATAGCGCGAGAAATACGAGGAGTCTTTTCCAGTTTTCGCTTCACTGAGCTTCTTCGGCCCGACGAATGCCTTCGCTTGGCTGTTCCAAAAAACCGCCTCGCTGGTGTTCAGTTCGGGTATCGTGCGCGACGCGATTTCGAGTTTCACTTTGCCCTTGAGAGCCGCGAACCCGATCGCCGTCTGCGGCGGTTCGGTGGCATCGACCGCGTTCGGTTGAATGCCGCGACGCAGACTGTGGGAAACTTCCACGACGACATCGGACTTCTCGTCACTCAGCGTAACATCCCAGATTTCCGCCCGAATTCGCAAGCGAATTCGGCTGCCCATCGGGTTCTTCGTCGTTAGGTAAATTCGACCGGCATGGATGCGGATGTCAGCACCGAATCCTTCGACGGGTACCGCAAACGTCACGGAACTTTCGAGGATCGGGATCGGCATCTGATCGGGCAGATTGCCCCAGAGTTCGACGACCGCACCGCTATCGAGGCGAATTTTCGACTTGTAACCGGGCAAGCTGATATGCCGATCGACCGTCGACACGGAAAGATCCGCACCGACGATGCGCATCCACTTCCCTTTACCCGATTCGGCAAGCACGACTGCATCGGGCGTTTCGAGTTTACCGATGGCGATACGATCCACTTTCGCGGAGGCAATCGGTTCGGGTTTCGCGGGTACGGGTTCGACGGGTGTAACGGGGGTATCAGCGGTTTTCTTGGTCGGCGTGGGAGCCGGTGGGACGACGACTTTCTCGGGTGCGGGTTCAATCGCTTTTTTGGGTTCGACGGCGGGCACGTTCGGTATCGCGACAGCGGCGAGATCGGGCTTATTTTGTCGAACGTCTGGCTTGATCGACTCGGGCCAGACCATGTAGACCGAACCGACGAACGCGGCGACGAGCATCACCAACAACAAGACTTTCCCTGCGCGTTTTGCCGGCGAATCGCTTCGCGAATAGGCTTTCATGCCGAGGAGGTAGGCGGCATCGGAGTCGTCGGCATCTTGAAACGGCGCATCGGGTAGCACGCCACCAACGGGGATCGCGTTACCGGGTTTGCGCTTCGGCAGCGACTCTGGCCCACGCGTCAGTTGGTACATCCGTTGCCGCGCCGTCGGTGGCACGCGAACGGGATCGCTGAGCAATAGCGTGAGAATTTGATGGCACGCCGCCACTTCCGCGAGCATCGCATCGGACTCCAAACACGACAATTCGAACGCGCCGACTTGGTCGCTCGGCAACGCATCGCTGAGGTATTCGGCCACGGTGTTCGCGTCCGAACCGTTCGCGGCAGCGGGCGGCGTGGACAACCCGCGGCGGCGCGTCACCCGCTTGATTTTTTCGATCAGTTCCTGTGCCGATTCGCTTTCGTTGACTTTCTGCCCGATCGACTTCGCTTCCTCGGCCGAGAGCGTGTCGTCGAGGTATGCCAGCAGCGTTCGCAAGGTGAGGCGCATCGGTTTCTCCGTGTGGTTACCCGTGTTAGTGGCGAGCCACGTCGGTTTTCGTGCAACAATCTGCGCAGAAAATGAAAATAGTGGCCTGGTTTCAATTGCGGCGATTTTGGGTAGCAGGGAATGATTCCACCACTTACCCACCCGCCCATCCCTGGAATCATTCCCGATTTCGGAATCAAC
>JAYVQG010000346.1:0-16765 GCA_043757025.1 Limnoglobus sp. | reverse complement strand
CCGAAATCGGGAATGATTCCAGGGATGGGTGGGTGGGTAAGTGGTGGAATCATTCCCTGCTACCCAAAATCGCCGCAATTGAAACCAGGCCCAAAATTATCGAGTAATACCGAAAAGATTGTCGCCTAGATTTGCCTACGATTTGCCCCGAACTTGCCAGAGCGTACCGCCTTGTTCAAGCGTAGCGTGAATGTCCGATTTGCACTGATCTTGTCCGCCATCATCGGCGCGACAGCACTGGGGCTTTATTTCGTTCACGGCTGGCAAATCCATCGGAACGCTGGCTCGTATAAGTCGCGTGCAGAACAAGCAGCCTCGAGCGGTGACAAAGTCAAAGCGGCAGGTTTTTACGACCGCTACCTGAAATTTCGATTCGATGACATCGATGCGAGAACGCAATTCTCGCTCATTCTGGCCGATCTCGCTAAGGATAAAGCCAGCTTTCAGAATGCCTATCTCTCGCTCGAACGAGTATTGCGCGATGCTCCCGATCGAGTGATTGTGCGACGGCGAGCCGCCGACATGGCAATGGCGATCGACCGCCCCTCGGATGCCAAGTTTCACCTCGAAGAACTTCTGAAAATCAACGAAAACGATCCCACACTGCTCGAACAACTCGGTGCCTGCGAAGAACTTAGCGGTCGTTCCGAGGCCGCAATCACACGCCTCGAACAAGCGATCGCCATCGACCGCGAACGGGTGGCTTGCTACCCCAAACTCGCGGCAGCGTATCGACGTACCAGTAAGACAGAGGAAGCCGATCTCGCGATGAATCGCATGGTCGATGCCAATCCGAAGTCGCCGCGTGCATTACTCGAACGCGCACGGTATTTGCGCAACCTCGGGTTACTCGATGCCGCTTCTCGCGACATCGTTTCGATCCGCACGAAACTCGCCCCCGACGAGCAAGAAGCGATTTTGATTTCCGGCGAACTCGCAGCATCGCGAAATCAGCTGGATGTGGCCCGTACGGAATTCGAACGCGGGCGAACGCTGTATCCGAAAGACCTTCGCTTCCAAATCGGCGTCATCCGTCTGGATTTGAACTCCGGTCGAACGAAAGAAGCGGTAGCCGCTTTGCAAACTTCCGTGGCTGGCGTGCCCGATTCGAGCGGAGATGTTTGGTTACTCGCGGACCTCTGCATCACTGCGGACCAAGTCGAGATGGCGAAATTACTCATCGCTCAGCTGTCGAAGGACAACACCTTACAACCTGCCGTGAACTACCTCGAATCGCGAATGCTAATTAAAGACCGTAAGTGGCTCGCCGCGACGAATTCACTAGTCAAGAACCGCCCAGAGTTATCGCGACTACCCGAGTTGGCGTTTCAGGTCGAGATGTTACTCGTTACGTGTTACTCCGAACTCGATCGACCGGATAAACAGCTCGATGCCGCTAGGGCAGCGGTCGCCATCGATCCGACGGCGATTTCTGCACGCTTGGCTGTGGCCGATGCCAAGCTCGCATCGGCGAGTGTGAACGAAGCACTCGACGATTACTTAAAGTTAGCGGGTCGTTCGCTGGGTGCCCGTTTCGCCGCGGTTCGTTTGTTGATTTGGCAAAACCAAAATCGCCAGGGCAACACACCCGATTGGACTCAAGCAGGGCAGTTGCTCGAAGCCACCCCGCCCGAAGGTCGGGCGACTGTCGAATATCGTCTGCTCGTCGCTTCGTTACTTTCTCTGAAAGGCAAACCTGCCGATGCCCGAGCATTGCTCGAGGAAGTCGCAAAAGCAGAGCCGAAAGAAACGCGATACTGGCTCGCAATGGCAGTACTTGCGGGCCGCGAAAGCGGTCCCCGTTCGGCCGAAATCATGTTAGATCGAGCCGAAGCCGCAGCCGGCGATACTTTGGATTTGCGCTCGGCACGAGCATCGCACCTGATGGCCGAACGTGCGTCGATCGAGCGGATTCGCAAACTCGAAACCGGTTTGGATCGGTTTCCAGCCGCAGATTCAAACCGACTACTTTTAGGACTCGCCGACGTTTATATCGCACTGGGTGCGAGAGCCGATGCACGCCGCTTATTAAACCTTCTGGCGGTTCAGCAACCGAATGATGTCGCACTCCGAATGAGGCAATTTCAATTTGAAGTCGATGATGGCGATCTCGAGAAGATCAAGAATTTCGTCGGCGAAATTCGAACGATTGAAGGCGAAGATGGAGCCAGTTGGCGTTACTGCGATGCTGTGTATCAAGCGACCGTAGCTCAGCGTGAAAACAGCGTAGGGGCGACTATCATCGCGCGATCGCGATTGGCCGAAGTCTCCGCATTGCGGCCCACTTGGGCAAAAGTGCCACTTCTCGAGGCAAAATTAGACGATTGGTCTGGAAATACCGATAATGCGATCGAAAAATATCGCCGTGCAATTCGGTTGGGCGAGCGGTCCATAACGGTCGTTCGCCGGGCGGCATCGCTGTTAATCGCTCGACGTCGTTTCGATGAAGCTCGCGATTTAATCGCGGAAGCCGGTACATCGAGTGGGAATTCGCCCGAACTTGCACGCATCTCAACCGAACTATCGGTATTTCGCGAGCGACCGTTCGAGGAATCGCTCGCATTAGCTACCTCTGCAATCTCAACCGATTCCAAAATCCCGCAAGATCGCGTTTGGCTTGGCACTGTGTTTGCTAATTATGGAAAGAACGCAGAAGCCGAGGCCGAATTCCGCACAGCAGTAGAACTCGGTCCGAAAGACCCAGTTTGTTGGACGGCCTTGATCGAGTTTCTCGTTCGAGCCAATAAGAAAAACGAAGCGATCACGCTGATCGAGAAGGTGAAATTTAACGTGCCTGCCGAACAATTATCGGTTTGTTTGGCCCGTTGTTACGCAACCGTCGGCGATCGCGCTAACGCAGCACAACAATACGATGCAGCATACAGGCAATCGTCGAATGACACCACAATCGTTCGCGAACTCGCGGAATATCATCTATCGGTTGGTGAAACCGAGAAGGCAGAGCGTTTGCTTCGGCAACTCTCGGATCGTATCGCGAACACACCGACGGCGATTTGGGCAAGGAGAACACTTGCTTTAACTTTGGCCGGCAAAGGCGACTATCGGAACGGGACAGATGCACTAAGTCTCATCGATATCAACTTGCAGGAACATCCGGATTCACCCGAAGATAAACGAGCGAGAGCGATCATCCTATTGGGGCGACCAGGCAGTCGGCGACAGTCGATCCGATTGCTCGAAGAATCGTTCGTCCGCATCAAGCCACTGTCCGACGAATTGTTCTTGCTTGCTAAACTCTACGAAACCGATGGACAATGGAACAAAGCGAACGAACTGTATCTCGACTTGTTGACGAACCGTGCCATAGCGAATCCTAGATTTGTTGTGGAATATATCCTCGGTTTGATCCGTCGAAAGGAGACGGAAAAAGCAGTTGTTTGGTTAGCGAAGCTGGAAAGCCTACCGAATGCCGATGCGGGGCGAACTGTCGAGCTGAAAGCCCGGCTCTTCAAAGCGTCGGGTAAAACGGCCGAAGCCTCGCAGATTCTGATGCAGTTCGCCGAAAAGGATTTCCAAACGCGAAAGAATCCAACGATCTGGCGGGCGGTAGGTCTGGTGCTCGGCGAACTCGAACTGCCCGTCGAGGGAGAAACCGCTTACCGGAAGTATGTCGTTGCGGTCGAAGCGAAATTTCCTGCGGCGAATTTGGAATTTGCAGAGTTTTTAGCCCGGCAAAATCGCATCGGTTTGGCTTTGGATGCGATCGAACGGATAGCGGACAATAAAGTCGTCGGTCACGAAGCCGTGGCACGTTCGGCAGTTGCCGTCATACGATTAGGAAAACCCGATGACTCGCTGATCCAACGGGCCTCCGCAATCGTCACTACTGCAAAAAAAAGCTTGCCGAACTCGATCGATCTGATGGTGAGTTCAGCAGACTTCTTAGATGCGACGGGGAAATACTCCGAGGCGATTCTGGCATACCGTCAGATCCTAACGCTCTCACCGGACAATCCCTTAGCGAAGAACAACCTGGCGTGGCTGCTCGTTCTTTACGAGAAAAACATTACGGAATCTCTCGAACTCGCCAACAAGCTAATCGCAGTGGCAGGCCCCCTCGACATTTACCTCGATACCCGAAGTATGGTTTTTTTACGCAGCGGACAAAATGAACTCGCAATGCGCGATCTTACCTCAGCAATCGAGCAATCGAATCGACTCGATTTTCAGTTTCACATGGCACTGGTGTACGATGCGACCGGTAACCCCGCCGATGCAAAACGAACGGTACGAAAGGCGAATCAGGATGGTCTAACCGAACGCGACCTCCACCCGTTAGAACGTCCGGAGTACCGCCGTTTGACCGATTCGACAAACAACTGAAAGTCATCGGGGCGGGCGCGAAATTTTGCTCGCAAATGAAAGTGCGTGTAAGATTCATGAATATTGGATTTTCCCGTGACGAATTGCGGTGTAAGTCATAAGAATGCATACTGTGATTATTGGCCACAAAATGTTGCGGCCTTTTTAAAATTGCGCGTTTGACGATCGAGGATATTTTCGTTGAGAGTTTGTATCACACTGACTTTGATGGCAATGGTAGTTTGGGCATATTGGCCCATTTTCAATGCATTGCATGCAAAATGGGCCAGTGACCCACAGTATTCGCACGGTTACATAGTTCCGGTATTAGCAATCGGAATCCTTGCATTGCGTCGAAATCGTGCGAAATCGCTTGGGAACGGTCTGAGTAGTGCGGGTATACGATATCTGGCAATCGGGGCGCTGATGCAAATGTTGGGTGGTTACCTCTATTTTGACTGGCTATCTGCCATTAGTTTGATAGCGACTTGTTTGGGGTTATTCGGAACGTACGGTGGGCGCCCGGGTTTAGCGTGGGGGTGGCCGACTTGCCTCTATTTGGGTTACATGGTCCCGCTTCCTTATATCATCGAAACGGGACTTTCACGCCCGTTACGTGGTATTGCCACACAATGGAGCACTTGGGTTCTACAAACCGTAGGCTCGCCTGCCATCTCAGAAGGTAACATAATACTCGTCGAACGCGGGCGGGTCGCTGTTGCCGAGGCGTGCAGTGGGTTGAGTATGTTTCTTGCTTTTTTCGCAATTGCGACGGCGTTGCTGATCGTTGTCCGCAAACCATTCCTAGAGACGTGTATCACGATCGCCTCGATACCAATAATTGCCGTAATTAGCAACGTCATCCGGATCGTCGTCACGGGTATCGCAATTGACTTTCGCGGTAGCGAATTCACGCAAACTTGGGTTCACGATCAGATCGGATGGCTCATGATGCCAATCGCCGTCTCACTCTTGTTCCTCGAACTTTGGATCGTCGGCAAATTGTTGATCCCTATTCCGAGCGAGGTGTCATTCGCAACGGCATTGTCTCAACCGATACCGATAAAATCGCCTTAACGATTGCGAACGCATCGTACATTATGTCGTACTAGAATTTTCACGAATTCCACGTTTGGTCTCGTATTTGAAGTATGGGGAATAGAAATGGCACGGAAGAAAGATAGTAAAGCCGCATTAGCAACGATCGATGTTGCAAGCAACGATCGCTCCGAATTGATTGCCTCTGTTTCGGGTGTATCTGCGATAGGCCATCAATATTTGCCCGTAACGGCAGGTGCGGGCTTGACGCCAATCGCCTTACTTTCGGCACTGCGTCGGCGCGTTTGGCTTGCGGTGGGTTTCGGCTTGTTGCTCGCGGTAGCGGCCGCCACACTGATTTGGGTGTTCATGCCTCCACCCAAGCCCCGAATTTCGGCCAAAATGTATATGACAGGATCGGTCAAAGGAACCCTATTCGAACACCCCGACCCTCAGATTAGTCAACAATCCCAGATGGCTCTGATCCGAAGCCAGCTGGTACTCGCAGCCGCTCTTCGCAGTCCTGATATCAGCAAGCTGGATTTAATTCGAGAACAAGAAGAACCGCTCGACTGGTTAGCAAAAGAAATTGTCGTGGATTACCCAAACGGGAATGAAATCGTCCGCATTTATATGACTACGACGGCGGTGCTGGACGGAGCGAAAATTGTCGATGCCGTGAAGACCGCGTACCTCGATGAAATCGTTAACACCTCTACGAATGCTCGCAAGGAACGACTGGATCGTTTACAGTCCTTGCAAACTCGCGCACAAGAGAATTTGAAGCGCAAGCAATCCGTCGTGCGAAAGCTCGCCGAAGCTGTCGGCTCCACGAAACCCGAAAATGTCGCGATTCAGCAACAATTAATACTCGAACAGCATGCGACCGCACAGCGCGAATTTATCAAAATTCAGTCGGATCTACGACGAATGACCATCGAAGAATCTGGATTGAAGAGCGGTACGCGCGCACCGCACACGCCAACGGAATCGACGATTCAGGATGCTGTGGATACGGACCCTACCGTAAAAGAATTGATTCGTCGAATCGCTATTACAGAAGCGAATCTTCGAGAAACCGAGCGCGTCATGGCGAAATCGTTCGTCGAAACCGCCTCGGCACGTGCGAAAATCGAGTTGGTGGAGATTCAAAAAGAACTCGCGACATCAAAGAAGGCAGCTCGCGATAATTATCTGGCGGCTCAGTCCCAACGAAAGGAACTCGACGGTCAAACGCGACTCGTTCAACTACGCGAATTGATTGCATTTGAAAAGGATTTGAGCCGCGTACTCGAAAGCGAAGTCGAACGTCTCGGCAAATCGATAAAGTCGATCAATACGGCGAATCTCGATCTCGAAGCGGAGCGCATCGAAATTGCTTCTGCGGAGGATCTCTATGCGAAAATCACAGGGGCGATTTCCACATTAACTGCGGAACAAGATGTACCACCTCGCGTACGCTCGCTGGAAAATGCGAGTGTCGAGCGAGTAAATTTGGATGCGAGGAAGATGCAATTAGCCGCAGTGGGCGGAGTCGCGATTTTCGGGTTAGTCTGCTTTATCGTGGCCTTATTTGAATTTCGCAACCATCGCATCGAGACGCCAGATGCGGTCAGTCGACTCTGCAATCTCACCGTACTTGGAACCGTTCCCTGGGTACCGAAGAACATCGAAAAAAAATCGCTCAAAGATCAGGAATACTGGCACTCGGTACTTTCTGAGTCTATGGCCTGCACGCAAACGTTCATTCGCCACGTGGGCAACAATACCTCTTCAAAATTGTTACTCGTCACCAGCGCAGAAAAGGCAGAAGGTAAAACTTCCCTCTCGACTCAGCTCGCACAAAGCTTCGCTCGAAACGGCGTCAAAACTCTTTTAATCGATGGGGATATCCGTCAACCCGCCGCACATCACTGTTTCGGTGTCCAATCGAATCCTGGACTTTGCGAAGTGATTCGAGGTGAAATGGATCCGAAGGCTGTCATTCGAGAAGTCCGACCGAATCTGTATTTCATGCCAGCGGGTCGATTCTGCGAACGCGCCGTCGTGGCCCTGGTTTCTGGTACTGGACCGGCTGATCTGCGACGTTTTAAATCGGATTACGGTATTATCATCGTCGATTCCAGTCCCGTCATGCTCGTGGCGGATGGCTTGCACTTGGCGAAACAAATGGATGGTGTCTTGATTGCCGTGCTGACCGGACGAAGCCGCGAGAACTTGGTGCGTGAGGCCGTCGCCCGATTGCGGCAGATTGCGGCCCCACTTTTGGGAATCATGGTCAACGGTTTTTCTTACGGCGGATACGCATACGGCTACTCTTACGGTTACAACCGACCGTCTGCCAAACCCATCGCGGAAGATGCCATCATTCTTACCACCGTACCGGGTAACCGAGCATGAGAAACTCTCTCGTTATCGCAGTCGCCAGTGCGGCAATCATACTTTTAGGTGCGACCGTCCACGGCAATCTGACCGACCGTTGGGGCTTAGCTACCGAGTTAAAAACGGCTGCCGAACGCCTCAATTCACTCCCGAGCCAACTCGGAGACTGGGCCAGTGAGCCGGTAGTTCTCGATAAGAACTCGCTCGAAGTGGCGAACGTTGCGGGCTACCTCTGTCAGAAATACGTCCACAAATATAGCCGCGAAGAAGTGACGTTACTCATCGTTTGCGGTCGACCGGGACAAGCGGCGGCTCACCCGCCAGAAGTTTGTTACTCTGCATCGGGATACGACGTGGGTAATAAACGCACCCGAGACCTTGCCCCGTTCGGGTCGGCGTGGGAAGCGGATTTCACGCGAACGGGGAATGGGAATGATGGGCTGCGAATCGTTTGGGCTTGGAGCAACGATGGAACTTGGTCCGCATCGACTTCCCCACGCATTCAGTTTGCACGGTCCGGTTACTTATACAAGATGTACCTCATACGCCGTGCGACGACACCTACTGCCGATTCGACTGTCCTCTCCTCGTTTCTCGACCTCATTCTCCCTGAGTGTCAGAAACATTTAGCGATTACCGGCGTTCATTCTTAGCAACATCACGAATGCAGAGTTTACCGTACAAAAGGGGAGTAAATATTGTGAACGCACTGACAGAAACGCCAACAAAACCTCTCGTAAATGCCACCCCTGTCGTTACAGAGGTGAGCATTCCTTGCGTGTGGTTGCACAGTCGTACTCGCGCGTTCCTCGATCGTGCAATTGCGGCTGTTCTATTGTTGATTTTCGCCCCTATTATTTTGGTGCTCGCCGTTGCCGTACGATCGACGACGAAAGGCCCCGCCTTCTACATCCAAACTCGCGTCGGGCGCGGTGGACGGCCATTCCGCATCTTCAAACTGCGTACCATGACACACCAATGTGAATTGCGGTCTGGCGTGCAATGGTCGATACCGGGCGATTCGCGAATCACTTGGCTCGGTCGAATCTTGCGTGCCACACACTTGGACGAGCTTCCACAATTGCTCAACGTGCTTCGCGGCGAAATGAGTATGGTTGGCCCGCGCCCCGAACGTCCCGAGTTGACGCCGCTACTCGCCTTTGAAGTCCCAGGCTACCACGAACGCCACACTGTCCGGCCCGGTGTCACCGGGCTGGCGCAAATCTGGCTACCTGCCGATACGGGAATCGACAGCGTTCGCCGCAAGTTGAAGTACGATCGCTACTACATAGAGAATGCCGGCATTTGGACGGATATCACACTGATGGTTTGCACCTCGGTCAAACTCATCGGCGTGCCACCGCGGCCGATCTGCTGGTTGTTCGGTGTGGCTCGCGTCGATGACTCGGAAGCGGACGATACCTCTCCCGATTTCGAGCTTCCATTACCTGCACAGGAGTCGGCATGAACGCGATTGTCGCGCCCGTCGATTCTTCTGCCATTGCCCCAATTGTCGACGAACGCCCTCCGCGCCCGATTACGCGCATCGGTCGTAAACCGACGTGGCAGATCGTCGACTTTCCCGAACTCTGGGCGGCGCGCGAACTGTTATTCCAACTCGCACGCCGCGACGTGAGCGTTCGCTTCAAGCAAACGATCTTCGGGTTGGCGTGGGCGGTCGTGCCTGCGCTATCGACGATGATCGTCTTCACCGTGTTCCTCGGTCGCCTCGGGAACCTCAGCCAAGGGAACGAGCAATATTCGCTCTTCGTCCTTGCGGGTACGTTGCCGTGGGCGTTCTTTAGCGCGGCCGTTGCGGCCGCCGGAAACAGTCTCCTCAATAACCAGGGGCTGGTCACCAAAATTTACTTCCCTCGGCTGATACTCCCGCTCGCCGCATTCGGCACGCCGTTCGTCGATCTCCTGATCGGTATGGGCTTGCTCGTCGCGCTCATGGGCTACTTCTCGGTTCTGCCGGGCATCGGACTCCTCGTGTTGCCCGTCATTATTGCCGCGTTGTTTCTCGCGGCGGCGGGGGTTGGCATCCTACTCTCGTCGCTCATCGTAGCCCAACGCGACTTCCGTTTCATGCTCGGCCTCGGACTCCAACTTTGGATGTTCGCCACGCCGTGCATTTACCTCCAACCCGATTCCTACGGCGAACGAGCGAAAGCGTGGCTGCCACTCAACCCCGCATACGGGCCGATCCTCGCGTTCCGCCAATCGGTCCTCGGCGGGCCGATCGATTGGTATTCGCTCGGCGTCTCCGCGGCAGTCGGGTGTGTGCTACTGTTCGTCGGACTCTGGTACTTCCGCCGCACCGAGCGTTCTTTTGCCGATGTCATTTAACGAAACGGTAATTAGGTAATGAGACCGGCGATTCGCGTAGAAAACCTGTCCAAATGCTATCGCATCGGCGGCCCGAAGCGGAAGGGGCGCAACCTCTCCGAGGTACTTTCGGACGGTGCGAGTTCGGTCTGGTCGAAGGTTCGTCGCCTTGCCGATTCCAGCGTGGCCGAGGCTGGCACGCAAGAGTTCTGGGCGCTCAAAGACGTATCGTTCGAGGTGCCCGAGGGTGAGGTCGTCGGCATCATCGGTCGCAACGGCGCGGGAAAAAGTACGCTGCTGAAAATTCTCAGCCGGATCGTCGAGCCGACGAGTGGCAGCGCGGAAATCCACGGTCGCCTCGGCAGCCTGCTCGAAGTCGGCACCGGCTTTAATCCCGAACTCACCGGCCGCGAGAACGTCTATCTCAACGGCAGCATCCTCGGGATGAAGAAGCGAGAAATCGACAAGAAGTTCGATGAGATCGTCGCTTTCAGCGAAGTCGAGCAGTTTCTCGATACCCCCGTGAAACGCTACAGTAGCGGGATGTACGTCCGCCTCGCCTTCGCCGTGGCCGCCCACCTCGAACCCGAAGTTCTCATCATCGACGAAGTGCTCGCAGTGGGCGACGCAGCCTTTCAGGCTAAGTGCATGGGGAAGATTAAAGATCTCCGGAACTCCGGTCGAACGATCCTGTTCGTCAGCCATCAAATTGGCAATATCGCCACGCTTTGCGACACGGCCATTCGCATGGAAAATGGTCGCATCGTCGGCTACGGCGAAGCCCGCAAACAAGCTGGCATCTATATGTCGGGGCTTGCAGAAGCGGCGGAGACCTCGCTCTCGGACCGTCTGGATCGACACGGCAACGGTGTCGCCCGTTTTACGAGCGTCAGAGTTTACGACGCAGACGGTACCACGCCGCTCGATTCGATCATGACTGGCGATGGTATTATTATCCGAGCCGAGTATACGGGTCGTCGCCAGCTGATTCGCCCAAAAATGTGTTTGGCGATTTACAACGATCTCGGTAATCCCGTCACATATATGGACACGCACCTGGTTGGGTACGACATACCGACAGCTCCTTTAACGGGCGCATTCGTTTGTCGGATTCCAGAACTTCCATTGGCGATCGGCAAATATTTAATCAACGTTTGTCTGATGGAATCGAGTGTTGAGATCGACCATGTCCCTGGTGCGGGTCGTTTCGAGATTGAAGCCGGGCCATTTTTCTCAACGGGTCGAGTACCTCCTTCATCGGATGGCTATTTTCTCTGCCGTCATGATTGGGAAGTAGTTTCCGCATCGTCGCGGGTCGCCGTAGGAGGTCGTTCGTGATCTGTAAAATATGTGACCATCAAGCAGGAAAAATTCATCACACTCGCGAAATGATGTTTGGCTACCGCGATAAATTCGACTACTTTGAGTGTGCCAACTGCGGGTGCATTCAATTGGTCAATGAACCTCAGGATATGAGCAAATACTATCCTGCAAATTACTATTCCTATCAACAACCACCGGCGCTTCGTCCGTTAAAACCTAAGAACTTCGTTCGAAGGTGGATATACGAACGTCGAAATGAAGCGCAAGTGTTTTCCAGAGGTGGCTTTTGGGGCGCTGTCGCAAGACTGCATCCACGCCCTGAAGTTCACCCAATCGAAGTATCTGTTCGCGAAGTGCCAGGATTAGGATTACACTCTAAGATTCTCGATGTGGGGTGTGGAGGAGGACGGCTTTTACTATGCATGGCTGTCTACGGATTTACCGAGTTAACAGGCATCGATCCGTTTTTACCTAATGGTAGTTACAGGCCAATACCCGAGGTTAGCCTGATAGCCGAGACCCTCAATGATCACAATGATGGTCCGTACGACCTCATCATGATGCACCACGCCCTCGAACACATGCCCGACCAATTTGCTACACTCCTTGCTGCGAAAAAACTTCTCGCACCAAATGGAAACATATTGATACGAGTACCAACTGCTTCATCGAATCCCTGGCGAGAATATGGTATCAATTGGGTAGGACTGGAACCGCCACGCCACTATTTTGTACACACTCATGAAAGCATTCGACTTGTGGCAGCAAAATGCGGCTTGACAATAAGTCGCATGCTATGCGACGGAAATGCTTTCGGATACTCAGCAAGCGAATTGAACCGTAAGGACATCTCTTTGTCTGATCCCAAGACTGGAATCGATACTGATCATCACAAAGTTTTAGGATCGGATCAAATTGCGAAATTTGAACAATTCGCAGCAACTGACAACTCAAAAATGTGCGGCGATGGACTAGTCGTATATTTGACTCATTCGACTCATTCCAAGGCGTAAATAGTGAGTGAGATGCGAGTGACGACTGCCGTTATACTTACTCATAATTCCAGCATTCGTTTGCAAGCCAATCGTCAGCTAGATTCGTCACCGACTGGTCAACGATGATTATTGCTGCAATTGTACTGAACTGGAATCTCTCGCGGCTGACGCGGGACTGTGTGGCCACCCTGCGAAAGTCGGAACGGCTTTGCGATCGGATCATCGTTGTCGATAACGGTTCGCGACCGGAACAACTGGCGATTCTCGCCGATGTCCGAACCGCAAGCGATGTTACTTTTTTGCCCCTCAGCGCCAATCGCGGCTTCGCAGGCGGTATGAACGCCGGGATTCGCGAAGCGGTCCGACTCGGGGCCGATTACGTTTGGCTCGTCAATAACGATGCCTTTCCCGAACCGAATTGCCTGACTCGCTTGCTTGCCGTGATGGAAGCCGACACCACGCTTGCCTGCGTGACACCCCGATTGCTCGGCACCGATGGCGTCGAGCAGCCCGCTGGCGGTCGCTACGATATCGCCACCGGCGAGAACACGTTCGTAGATAATGTCATGCTGGCCCAACCTGTCGGCACCGATGGCTACTGGGCAGTCGCGACGGCTCCGTTGTTCCGTACCGTTGCACTCACACAAGCGAACGGCTTCGACGAGCGATTCTTCGCCTATTGGGAAGAAGTCGATTTGTGCCTGCGATTGGCACGATGCGGTTACCGTTTTCAGGCTGTGCCCGATGTGACGGTGCTCCACCTCGGCAGGGCTTCTTCAGGCGAATCGAATTTTGGCCATTATCTGTACGTGCGAAATCAGTTCTGGTTGCTGCGGAAGCACGCGACGAACAAGGCGGCCGTCCTCGGCCTGATCCGGCAGCACCTCGACAACGCCGGCTGTTACGCCGCCCACGGCCAGACCGCGAAGGCCCAGACGGTGGTCGAAGCCGTCCTCGCCGGGGTTCGCCGCGAACAGGGGCGACCCCGGCGGTACGGTACACTTCCGGTGGCCGGCGGCTTCGTCGCCCGCCACCCGTGGCAACTCGTCTGCGGTCTCGGCTGGCTGAGTCGCCGGTTCGCGGCGAAGGGGGTGCCCGCGTGAAATCCCCGATGGAGTGTTATGATTCTGCGTCGAATATCAACACGTGTGGGATTGTTGCCCATGACGTTTCGGGGGTACGGCAATGAATTCCAGTCCGAATGCGAACCCGCACCAAAATAACTTCGATCTGCTACGCCATTTTTTCGCAATCCTTGTTGTGTATTCTCACTGTTTTCCACCATTCACGGCGGGCGAACAATATGTAGAACCATTGGAACTTGCCACGAAGGGCCAAACGACTTTAGGTGCGATTGCAGTCAATAGTTTCTTTATTATCAGTGGTTATTTAATCGCGCAGAGTTATTTTCGATCGAAGAGTGCGGGAGAATTTGTTGTAAAACGCGTATTGCGAATTTATCCGGGATATTACATCGCCTTGTTGTTTTCTGCCATCGTCGCGGTGATGGGCGCTTACCCTTCGCACTTGTTCTATATCAGGCACACGATTGAATCTTATAGCGCACATGTGGCCGATAGCTTGCTGGTTCCCAGTTCGGCGTTCCTCAATAGGGACTATCTTTTCCCAAATAACCCCGTGCCAAAGGCAATCAACGGATCGATGTGGACGTTGAGGCCGGAGCTGTGCTGCTACCTGTTAATACTCGTTCTCGGATTAACCGGCTTGCTACAAAGACTGAGAATGATAGTCTTTATGACGCTATTGTGTTTGGTTTTCTTTTATGCCAATGGCGCAATTTTAAAGCGTACCAACGATGCCACTTGGCGGCTCGGATCGAGCTTCTTGATCGGTACTCTGTTTGCGTTGCTGAATCATCGTATTCTAAGATTTTCGATTCTTAAGCTCGCGGCCAGTCTTATCATTTTGACAATTGCCGCGCGGTCGACCAATGCGTTCAATATCGCATTTGCCACATTCGGCGGATATTGCATTCTCAGCATCGGAAAGCTGAGGACGCTGCCAGGCACGGGATTCGTCACGCGGGCCGATCTATCATACGGTATATATCTATACTCTTTTCCTATTCAACAACTAATAATAAGTCGCTATCTGCTCATAGATCCTTATACTCTCTTCGTTTCGACGATGATTCCTGTCCTCATATTTGCCAAAATGAGTTGGCACTTCGTCGAATCGCCAGCAATGAAATGGCGCAATACACTATCTCCGTATATCAAATAGAAACAAAAAAAATTTTCCCGTACGGATGCAACTACGGTAGGAAACAAACTATGCTTAGAAATTCCGGACGAGAAGCTCTATGAAGATCGCATTCGTCAGCTACGAGTGTCCTCCGGAGGCGGGGGGCGGGATTGGGACGTATATCTGGGAAGCGTCGCGGATGTTGGCGGCGCGGGGGCACCGTGTCGAGGTGTTCGCGGGCAGCCCGAATCGGTCGAGTACGAGCGAACTCCCCGATGGTGTCATCGTGCATCGAGTGGAAGTCGCCGACCGTCGAACCTTTCCAGTGAAAATCGCTCCCATCGTCGTCGAACGGCACTTGGCAGCCCAGTTCGACGTACTCGAAGGCCCCGAATACATGGCTGAAGCCGCCGAAGCCCGGCGGCTACTTCCCGATCTTCCCTACGTCGTGAAACTGCACACGAGCATGTATTTCATTCGCCAGATCGAATACGCAGCGATGGGGTTACGCGAACGAATTACGCACCGCTGGAAGTCGTTTCGCCGGGGCGTGCCGCCGGATTGGTCGGCCCAGCATCCAACCGCTGTCGCTGAAATAAAAAGCGCTCATGACGCGGACCGGGTTGCTGCTCCAACGAAATCGATTGGAGAATACGTCATTCGTGACTGGAACATCCCTTTCACTGCGGTCGATTTTTTCCCCTATCCCTATCGACCTCCGCAATCCTATTTGCAGTTACCGATTGGTGTCGATTCACAGGTTGTTACATTCGTCGGGCGGTTAGAGTTTCGCAAAGGGGTCATCAATCTTGCTAAAGCGGTGCCATTGGTACGGCGAGTTTGCCCTAATGTCAAATTTCAGTTTGTTGGTGGTACACTCGCATCGCCTGTTAGTGGTGTGTCCATGCTGGACTACTTGCGAAAATTACTCGGCGAACACCTGGTAGCAGTCGAATTTCTCGGTCGTCAACCACCTGAAGCATTGCCGAACATACTCAGTACCTCAGCGGTTTTGGCTTTCCCGAGTATTTGGGAAAATTCGGCTTACGTCTGCCTGGAAGCGATGGCAGCGGGGCGTGCGGTGATCGGTTCGCAGAATTGCGGCCTGGAAGAGCTACTCGACGGCGGGCGGGTCGGTCGCGTGATCGACCCGCATAGCCCCGAGGATATTGCAGCGAAAATTATCGAACTGCTGCAAAACGCGAGCGAACGCCGCCGTCTCGGCGAACTCGCAAGGGAACGCGTGCTTACGACTTACGCTCCCGATGTCGTCGGCCCCCAACAAGAAGCCTGTTACGAGCGAGCGATCCAAATGCCACGTAAAACTCCAATATGAGATTTTTGGTGTGACAACCGCAAATGGATGATTATGTCACACCGAGATTCCATCCCGTTATCGCTTGTAGCCGACGCCCGACGCCATCAAGTGCGGCATACAGATCGAAACCGATCAACCATGGCGAGGCGAGCCAGTTACCGAGCGCCAATGCTGTAAACAAACAGGCTGCGGGTTTCCAACTGGATGCCCAACGGCGGCTGAGGTATACCGAGATCAGTGCGAGAAGCATGATCAGGAAAATGGGGAAGAACCGAGCAGGTACACGAAGGTGATCGCCCATCGGGGCAAATTTCCAGAACAGCCAATAGGGCATGCCAAATCGAGCGGGGAACATCATCACAAATGCGGCCAATCCAGCGGCAACCACAGCATTCAATTCGGGCGTGCGATTTTGTCGCCACCACGCGACAGCAATTATTCCAACAACGATTAACGGCCACCCGAGAAACAGCATCGGGTGAGCGGGGTCAACTAATAAACTGGGATCGTACAAAACAAATGCGAAAACATTTGAGAGTGGACGGGGAAAGTGTCTTGGGAGATTATTCATCCGAGGTATCAAGTAGAAGGCAGCAACAACTACTGTGACAGCCACCGCTAAACCTCCGTGTACGAGCAGCTTTCCCACCTCGCCGATGATTTTGGAGCGATGCGCGGACGAGATGTATGCCAACGCGAAAGCAGGTAATGCCACGTACCCGAGATAAAGTGTCCATGAAGGAGATGTTAGAATCGTAGCTGTCCAATCTCTGCTCGTATTCCCGCGGTCGTCGGAATTGGCTATTGATGGGGTATGGAGGCGACGGAGTTACTCAAGAACGACTTGCACGCG
>JAYVQG010000345.1:0-4284 GCA_043757025.1 Limnoglobus sp. | reverse complement strand
GCGGCGAATGCCTGGACTGGTTCGAGGAATCGGAGTGCCGGAATTACCTCCGCCACGCCGGCTACGGGCCGCAAGAGTGAAAATCAAAATGCTCTAGCGGCGGGCGTGCCCCGGAATATCTGCGTTACGATGCCGATTTGATCCGCGTGACCAAGGCGATGTTTGCCGCGAACGCGCCCGTGGCCTCGGTGTGTCATGGCATCGAGATCCTCGCCGCCGCCGACGTGATTCAAGGTCGGGAAGTGACGACGGTGGCGAAGTGCAAACTCGATTGCGAATTTTCCGGCGGGCTGTACGTCGATCGCGAAGTGGTCGTCAGCGGCAACCTCGTCACCGCTCGCACCTGGCACGACAACCCCGCCTGGATGCGCGAGTTCATCAAGCTACTGAAGAAGTCAGATTCGCGGGACGACTAAAAATTCCCGAGCGTTTTGCGGAACCGCTCGATGCACGATCGCACTTCGACGGCCCCTTCTTCGTGCGAAGCCCAACCGAGCGGCTCGATCGTCACGCCTTCGAGCACCTTATACGTGCTGAAGAAGTGCTCGACTTCGCGCAGGAAGTGTTTCGGCACGTCTTCGATCTTGTGCATACTCTCGAACAGCGGATCCTTGTTCGGCACGCTCAGGATTTTGTAATCGTTCTGACCTTTATCGCGCATCTTGAAGATGCCGACGACGCGGGCTTCGATGAGGCACCCGGAGAACGTCGGCTCGTTGACCATGACGAGGATATCGAGTGGGTCGTTGTCTTCGGCCAGCGTTTGCGGGATGAAGCCGTAGTCGCCGGGGTAGACGGCCGAACTGTAGAGGTAGCGGTCCATCTTGATGAGGCCGGTCGCTTTATCGACTTCAAACTTGGTTCGGCGGCCTTTGGGAATCTCGACGATCATGTTCGCGACCGATAACTCACCGGTACCCGGTGGGATCATCATGTAGTCGCGCATTCGGTTATTCATCAGTCGCAGTCCTCATCTCGTTGGAATGAAGCCAATCGCTCCGTCCGCATAGTTTATGAACGGAGAGGAAGAACGGGCACTCACTTTGCCATCGGCCTCAAGCTCGGTGCGGTGAATCCGGGCGATCCCGTGTCGGCGGGTTTCGACGATTCGGGTGACGAATCGGGCAACTTCGACGGCGGCCGTTCCGATGTGTTCGGCGCACTGCCACCCGCTGGCTTGACGTACTCGATCGTTGCCGAGGGCTTGTCCAGATCGATAATCACTTCCTTGGCGTAGATGTCGTCGCCGGTGTTCGTCGCTTTATCGGTGGCGCGAACGCGGACGTAGAATTTGTACGGCGTCTTCTCGGGGACTTCCCAAATGTAACGCCGCGAGTTCGGCAACCGTTGCTCGGAGATCGCCGTCCACTTCTCGGCGGTCTTCGTGTCGGCATATTCGAGGACGATCGGGTCGGGCATCAGGTTCCGGTCGTCGGCGTTCCATTCGATTTCCACCTTCGTGCCAGTAGCCCCGCCCGGCGTCGGCGTCACGTTCACCACCTTCACCACGGGCTTCTTCGTGTCGACTTCGACGAGATGCTGTGCCAGCGAGTTCGGTCGTGGGTCGCTGTCTTTCTTGCCCGCACCGCTTTCGGGAATCACAATGAACCCGTATCGCCCATCGTCGGTGACGGCGTGCGAAATCTCGATGCTCGGGTTCGCTTGTTCGTAAGAAATGTCGCACGTTTGCGACTTGACGAGCTTCCACTCGGCGTTCGGGTTCGCCGTCATATTCTTCGCCCACAAGTGAACGACCTTCACGCCGGACCGCGTCACGGTGTTCAATTTCGACTTCACCGTAAGGTTCGTGTTGTTCACGTAGACAATCTGTGGCTGGCCGGGAAAATCGTCGTTCGTGTTGCCACCGGAGCCGGGTCGCGGCGTCGCGGACAGCGAACCGTTGTCTCCGGATCGCGGCCTCGGATTCAGATCATCGCCTTGCAAACCGCCCGTGCCGCCCTTGGCTGGCAGCCGCACGATTCGCGAAAACGTCTCGTGCCCGGCTTTGTCTTTGGCGGCGACGCGGACTTCCAACGTGCGGCTATCTTTCGCCAGCCCGGCCCAGGTGTACGAATCGCGAACGGTCCAATTGCCGAGCGATTTTGCTACGGGGAACCAATACACATCGCCGTTGACCCAACGACATTCGAGCCGCACGCCGTTGGTTTCGAGGTTCTCTTCCTGCACGTTCCACTCGACGCCGTACTGCCCGGAGGCGGCCACATTGACGACGGGTGGCCGAGTGTCGAAGATCACGCGGGAATCGGGCCGGAGCTTTTCAGTGGTCGGTGACACCGTACCGTCATCGTAGACGAGTTGCACGGCAAATTCTTCTTCGCCATCGCCGCGCGCCGTGTATTGGAAGCCAGGGAGGCGATTGGGGATCGCTTGCAGATCGTTGGTGGCGCGCTCGCCAACTTTGGTGAAATTGCCGTTCGGTGGTGCGGAATACAACCGCAATTTAACGGGCTTCGGTTTCAGATCCAGCACCGCCTGCGGGACGGGGAAACCGATTTCGAGTTGCGGCCAATACTTGACAGCGGAACGATCTTGCGCGACCGCCGCCGAGCCGCAAACGAGCAACCCGCCGCCAAACGCGACAGCCAACCATCTCTGGAGTCGGCGCATGGCGGTCCCTCCGATCCAAAAACAAAATTCGTGCTGTCGGTATCATCGGAAGAATCGACACGGCGACTTGAGGAATAGTGCCAACAGCTTACACCATCGCACGCCTTTACAGCGAGCCGCCGTAGCCGCTCGCGGAGTCGGCGGCGTAGTTTTCGTACCGCATGTACTGCTTGATGTACGTCAAGATCACGTCGCCGGTCGGACCGTTACGCTGCTTGGCGATGATCACTTCGAGCGTGTTGTCTTCCGATGCGCCGTCGAACTTTCCGGGGCGGTGGAGCATCATGCACGTGTCGGCGTCTTGCTCGATGCTGCCCGATTCGCGTAAGTCGGCGAGTCGCGGTTTGTGGTCTTGGCGATCCTCGCTCGCGCGGTTGACCTGTGCGAGTGCGATCACGGGCAGCTTCAGTTCGCGGGCCAATCCCTTTAATCGCCGGCTAATTTGCGCCACCTGTTCTTGCCGCGGGTCGCGGCGATTTTCCGGCTCGATGAGTTGCAGGTAATCGATGACGACGAGCTTGATATCGTGACGCAGTTGCAGGCGGCGGGCGTTGGCCGAGATGCGTAACATCGTCTGCGATGGCGAATCGTCGATGAACAATTTGACGGGTCGTTGCGGTGTGCCGCGAAGATCGCCACCGGCGACCATGAGTTTGTCGAGATCGTCGCCGCTGAGTTGCCCTTTGCGCAAGCGGTGCGAATCGACGCGGGCCTGGCAGCAGAGCAAACGCTCGGCGAGTTCCACGCGGGCCTGTTCGAGACTGACGAAGAAGACGGGAAGCCCTTCTTCGACGATAACGTGCCGAACGATGTTGAGCGCGAACGCGGTTTTCCCGACGCTGGGCCGGGCCGCAATGATGACGAGTTCGTTGTTCTGCATCCCCGCCGTGAGGTTGTCGAGGTCGATGTATCCCGTCGGGACGCCACTCACCGAGAGGTTCTTGTTCGACTGCCGATAATCGATGCGGTCGAATGCCTCGCCGAGTGCGTCGCCGAGCGATTTCGTCTCGCCAGTAGTGCCTTTCTCCGCGATTTCGAGGATCTGGCGTTCGGCCATGCCGAGGAGTTCGTCGGCCGGGATGCTGCCATCGTATGCGTCGCGGAGGAGTTCCGTACTCGCGTGAATGAGGTTGCGGATGATCGCTTTTTCGCGAACGATGCGGGCATAATGCTCGGCGTTCGCCGCCGTCGGGGCGCTGTCGAAAAGCTCCGCAATGTACGCCGCCCCGCCCACGTCTTCGAGTTGCTTCCGCTTCTTGAGTTCCTCGAACAACAGCACGGTGTCGATCGGCCGTGCGGAATCGTAGATGTCCTTGATCGCGTGGAAGATTTTCTGGTTGGCGTCGTAGTAGAAGTTGTCGGGCCGAATCACTTGCAGAATATCGGACATCACCTGATTATCGCGCAGCACGCTGCCGATGACGCCCATCTCGGCTTCTTTACTTTGCGGCGGCATCCGATCTTCGAGCATATCGGCGTTGGACATGATTGCTCCCGTAACAAAAAAACGACTCGGGTGCGACCCCGAGCCGTTCTTCGATCGCAACGATTTCTTTTTGTGGCCTGGTTTCAATTGCGGCGATTTTGGGTAGCAGGGAATGATTCCACCACTTACCCACCCACCCATCCCTGGAATCATTCCCGATTTCGGAATCA
>JAYVQG010000344.1:0-16857 GCA_043757025.1 Limnoglobus sp. | reverse complement strand
CTTACGTCCGATTTCGCCCAATTCCAATCACGCCAGAACCAAATTTTTAGTGGTCTTATTTGGCAAAACTGCAACCGGGTTTTGAACCGTGCCAAATCCGGAATTCCGTAGGATTAGCCCACGAACACGCCACCGGCGAATCCGGGGAAGGCATCGAAGGAGAACGCTTCGGGGATCTGGCCGATGCCGTTGATGTTCTTTCCGAAGTACGCGGTGACTTTGCTACCGGCTGCCGTACCGGAACCGGCGATGATGTCCGCACGTTTATCGCCATCGAGATCCTTGACGGCCACACGCACGCCGCCGCGCGAGTTCGGGTCGCCTGCAAAGAAGTCACCTATCGGAAGTTGAGCATTCACCAACAGCGCGTTGCCGGAGAAGATCGTAACGCGAGGTCCGCCACCGGGGCCACCGCCCGCGATCAATTCGGCCTTACCATCGCCATCGACATCGCCCGCCGCCACGAAGATCCCATTACGCAAACCTTGCTCGAAGGCGAAGAAGTCTGCGAACACTTTCACCGGCGAACCGGTACCCAGCGAGCGGCCATCGTAGCCTGCGACGCGCGGCCCACCGCCGAAGCCTGCCGCGACGATGAGGTCGCCGACCTTGTCGCCGTTGATATCGCCGACCGCAGCACGGGCACCGCCGCGGAAATTGACGTCGTCGATGCCGAAGAAGTCGGCGATGAGTCCGAAGCCGCTGCCGTTAAAGACGCGCACTCGGGGTCCGCCGCCTTCATCTGGCGTGATGATCAGTTCGGGGATGCCATCGCCCGTAACGTCTCCGGCCGTGACGTACACGCCGCCGGTGAATGCCGATTCAAACGGCTGGATCGAGAACATTTCCTTCAGCGTGACACCGTTGGTGACGATGACGCGAGTGGCCGCCCCTGGCCCCGTACCGACGACGATGTCGGGTACACCGTCACCATCGAAGTCGGCCGTGCTGACGCGGGCACCGCCGGTGTAGCCGACGAGCGGAGTCGGAACGTACGTGAAGTCCGGCGTACCGATCGCGTTGTAAGAACGAACGAGAATATCGGTTCCCGTATCGACGCCGACGGCAAAGTGAGTGTTCCCGATCAGCGTCGTCTTCGTATCGAACGAAGGCAGCACTTTCGTCGTGCCGGTCGCACTCGTCAGGTTGTTCCCCGACACCGTCACGTCTTGGAAGCCCGGCGTACGAAGGCTGAACGTGAAGGTCTTGACGCCCTGCTCGACCGACGAGAATGTAAAGTCCGAAGGCAGTACGCCGACTTTATCGGTGCTGGCAAACGACACCGTACCGTTGAAGCCCGTGGCGATGTTGCCGAACTGATCCTTGGCCGTCACGGTGAGCGCCGTCGATTCGTTAGCCTTCGACTCGGACTGGAACGAACTGATGAACAGCGAGTTCGCCACTGCGGGATTCACGAAGATCCCCGCCTCGACGCCGGTGATCGTCGGCGTGATCGTATCGGTGGCGGTGATCGACTGATTCCCCGATGTCTTCAAGGTGGCGACGAACGACTTGATGCCGCCATCGGCTGCCGTGAAGGTGTAATCGGCCGGCAGACCGGCGAGGACATCGGTACTGCTGAAGTGAACCGTACCGGTGTACCCCGTGGCGGTGTTGCGGAACGGATCGAGCACTTTGACCGTGTAACCACCCGTAACACCCGCCGTCGTGATCGATGGGAAGCCGGTGACGAGCACCGCACCCGCAAGCGTCGCGACGACTTGAATGTTCGAGACGGTACTCGTCAGCGAATTGTTGACCGTATCTGCTGCGGTCAACGACTGGAATCCAACGGTCCCCAGCGAAGTGGGCAGGAGCTTCACGCCCGCATCGAGTGCCGTGAACGTGTAGTTCGCAGGCAGGCCGGCTTGTGCGTCTGAGCTTCGGACTCGCACAGTACCGATGAAACCCGTGGCGACGTTTCCGAACGCATCTTTGAGCGTGACCTTGAGATTATTGGCGACACCCGCCTCGACGACGGTGGGGTAATCGGTCGCGAACAGCTTCGCCGCCGCCGCCGGGCTGATGAGGATTTTCGACTGCGTTCCGGTGATCGTGGCATCGACCGTGTCGGTGCCCGTGAGCGTCTGTAAGCCAGCCGTTTTCAGGTTAGCGGACAAGACTTTCGTGCCCGCGTCGCCGGTGGTGAAGGCGTAGTTCGCGGGCAGCCCCGCCTGGATGTCGCTGCTCGTGATTTTCACGGTGCCCGTGTAACCCGTTGCGACGTTGTCGAAGGCGTCCTTCAGCGTCACCGTGAGGTTGCCCGCGATACCGGCAACCGAGTTCGGATATCCGCTGGCGAACAGTTGCGAGGCCTTCGCAGGAATGACCAAGATACCGGATTGCGTGCCGGTAATCGTGCTATCGAGCGTGTCGGTCGAAGTGATCGACTGCGTGCCGGCGGTCTTCAGCGACACACCATTTGCGAACGTCCGCACACCGGCGTCGGTCGAGTTGAACGTGTAGTTCGTCGGCAACCCCGCCTTCGCGTCCGTACTCGTGAACGCCACCGTGCCTTTGTATCCAGTCGCGATATTGTTGAAGGCGTCCTTCAGCGTGACGGTCACATCACCGGCGACACCCGCGATGGTTGCGACGGGGAAGCCGGTCGTGAACAACTGCGAAGCCTTCGCAGGTGTCACGACGATTCCCGCCTGTTTGCCCGTGATGACTGCGATCTTCGTATCGGTCGCGGTCAGCGATTGCGTGCCCGCCGTCTTGAGGTTCGCTGTCAGGACTTTCACTCCCGCGTCGAGTGTCGTGAAGGTGTAGTTCGCAGGCAGCCCCGCTTGGGCATCCGAACTGATGAGCGAAACGGTACCCTTGTACCCCGTCGCGATGTTATCGAAGGCGTCCTTGAGCGTGATAGTGATGTTGCCGTCGACTCCGGCCACGGTCGGCGAAGGGTAACCGACTGCGAACAGTTGCGACGCCGCTGCCGGAATGACCACGATGCCGGTCTGGGTGCCGGTGATCGTTGCCGTCAGCGTGTCGGTGGCTGTGATCGTCTGCGTGGCCGCCGTCTTGAGCGTAGCGCTGAAGGCTTTCTCGCCTGCGTCCGACAGACCGAAGACGTAGTTGAACGGCAAGCTCGCTTGCTTATCCGAGCTAGCGAACGACACGGTGCCGACGTAGCCATCGGCCTTGTTGGCGAAAGCATCGCGTGCCGTCACGATGAAGTTGCTCGTCACACCGGCCACGATCGGCGACGGGAATGCGAAGACATCGAACGTCTTCGCGGCCGCCGCTTTCACCGTGGTCGTCGCTTTACCCATCGCCACGCCGGTACCGGTGTCCGTGGCTGTCAGCGTCTGTTTGCCTGCGGTAATCAGCGTGAACGGGAACGTCTTGCTGCCGAGGTCGGGTGCCATGAACGTATACGTCGTCGGGAAGCTGACCAGTGAGTTCGTGTCGGTGACGGTCAGGTTGACCGTACCGAGGTAGCCGGTGGCCTGGTTGCCGAACGGATCGCGTGCAACGAGGTTGAAGTTATTCGACACACCCGCCGTCACGGGATCGGGAACGGTTTCGATGAACAAGCCCGATGCTGCGGCAGGAAGGACGACGATCGGCGATTGCGTACCGGCGAGCGTTCCCAGAATGGTATCGGTCGCGGTAATCGAGGCCGTCGCACTGGCAATCTTGAGCGTGAAGCCGTTGGTGAAGGTCTTACTGCCGTTATCGCCCGCCAGGAATGTGTAGTTCGCGGGTAGTGTCGCTTTTGCATCCGAACTAGTAAACTTGGCGGTCTTGATGTAGCCCGTCGCCTGATTGTTGAACGGATCGAACGCCGTCACCGTGACCGTTGCGGCAATGCCGGCCACACTCGGCGACGGATGGCCCGTGACCTTGAAGTAGCTGGCGTCGGCCGCCAATACGATCGTGTCGGCTTTGGCCGGGTTGATCGAACCGACAATCACCGGGTCGACGAATAGCGTCTGCGGACCGGCATCCTTGAAGATGATGTGGAACGTCCTGCGCCCGTTGTCCGTCAGGGCAAAGGTGTAGTTCGGCGGCAGATCGCCCGCGGCGACCGATACCTTGCTGTCCGAGCTACTGAACGTCACCGCACCGGTGTAGTTCACGATCGTCGCGCCGGTCATGTCTTGTGCGACGACCGTCACATCGAAGCCCGATCCGGCAATCGTCGAAGTCGGCATTCCCGTAATCACGAGGCTCGAAGCGGCACCGTTGAGGAACACGTATCGGCTGAAGACATCGTCGACTTCGCCGTTCAGGTTGTTGTTGTTCTGGTTCATCGGGTTACCAGCCACGTCGCTGATATTCGGCCCGACGGTCAGCTTGTAGAAACCGGCCACGGTCTGGCTGTTGAAGACGATGTCGTAATCGTACTGCGTACCAGAAACCTTGCTAAACC
This sequence comes from Limnoglobus sp., assembly GCA_043757025.1. Lineage (GTDB taxonomy): Bacteria > Planctomycetota > Planctomycetia > Gemmatales > Gemmataceae > Limnoglobus. The sequence goes on along the minus strand of JAYVQG010000344.1, from coordinate 12,479 downwards.
CGGTGACCGCGACGCCTGCGCCGGTCGTGTCGAGCAACATAATGTCGCTCGGCGACACGGAACGATCGTCGAGTAGCGAGTTGAACGTCACGCGGAGTTTCGTCGAAGGGCCTCCGACCGCATTCGAGTTCGCGAGGTTCGTCACTTGCGGGCCGGATGGGAAGTTCACGAAGAACTGCTTGTCCAAGTCCGTGTTGATGCGGATCCCGAAGGCACCGCGGCCGTACGTGCTGGCCACGAGCAAGTTCAGGCCGCCCTTATTCTGCACGGGGAAGCCCGTCGTCGGGTCGATATTACCCAGCGACAAATCGAGGTCGTTGACTTGTGCGTTCGGCAAGTAGCCGGCATCCTTGACTGCACCGTCTTCGGTTTCGCTCGGGTAGAACGTCCACGTTGCACCGGTGGTGCGCGAACGCGAACGATACACGCCGCCTTCGCCGCCGACGTAGACGACGGGGAACTTCGCTCCCGTCAGGTTCGTGGCATCGGGGATCGCATAACGCCAATCGACGGCGAGTGCTTTCAGGAAATTGATTTGCGGCGGGTTCATTCCCACCGCGACGGCTTCGCCGAACACCGGCTTGCGGAGTTGGAAGAGGTTATCGGTGATGTTCACCCACGGAGCGTTCGTTCGCGAATCGGCTTTGTAGAAGACGCCGCCAAACGTAACTGCGTAGAGGTCGCGGCTGCCGCGTGTCGGGTTCGGGACGATCTGGTTTACGCCGCCGCCAGACAACCCTGCCGAGATGTCTCGCCACGGTGCGCCGCCGGTTTCGGTGACGAACACTTTCCCGCTCGCACCACCGATATAGAGGAAGTTGTTGAGCACGCCGGGGAAGCTCTGGTTCGGTGCCCCGAACGCGAGTGCGGTCTTTTCCGAACCGTCGAGCTGATTGAAACCGCCCGGTTCGCCGACGGGGAACCAGTTGATGCCTTGGTCGGTCGTGCGGAACACACGGCCCACACCGGATCCGATGATGATGCCGTTGCCGTCGATCGGATTCACCGCAAAGTTGTGGCCGCCGAGGAAGCCCCACTGTCCCGTCGAACCGGTCGCGGTAATCGTGTCGCCCGCTTGGAGCAACCCGCTCGTTCGGCTCACGGTCGCGCCACTCGGTAGCGTCACCTGGAAGAAGTTTGTACCGCCGCCACCGCAGCAGGGCCATGCGTAAACGTAGCTCGTACCGGTTCCGGTTTGGTCGGTCGCGATACCCGTGCCGTCGCCGCCGCCACCGTTGTAGCCCAAGTCGCCGGTAACCAGGAAGTTGGACGTAGACCGCGGGAAACCGTTGTCTTGCGTGGTGGCGTAGAACAACGAACCCGCGATGTCGGCCGCCAACTGGCTCGGCTGCGTCGCCCCGTAGTAAATCTGGTTCAATTGCAGGTTGCCGTTGCGGATCTTATTCGGGAACCGCGCGTTGCCGATGCCGCCGACCACGAGGCCCGTGCCGTCGTCGACCGCACTCGAAATCCCTTGGTCGTCGCCAGTAATCAGTCGCGATCTGCCCGTCAGCGGGTCGCGGAACGTAATAATCCGGTGAACGTCGGTCGAAGTTTCCCCAGGGAACGGCGACCACTTGGCGTCGAATCCGCTGTTGTTGAAACCCGCAGCGGTGTTGACGTTCGTCAGGGTGAGCGTCGAGTCCGAAAGGAACGGCTGCGTCGGATCGCGGAAGAGGTTGATGAAGCCGCGATTGACCGAGGTGTTACCGTTCACACCGTAAGCGACACCGAGTTTATTGACCGTGACGGGACCGTTGCCTGCGGTGAACTGGATGCTGCCGCCGTCGTTGTTACTGTTGTTGTACGCGATCAACGATTGACTGTCGTTCACGAACGTCGTGTCGACGCGGATGAAGCCGCCGCCACTCACTTTGTTGCCGTTGTTCGTTCCGCCGAGGTAAACGATGCTCGGGTTGGTCGGGTCGATCCCGATCGCGATGTCGTATTCGCCCTGTCCGAACGGAGGAGCGCCCAGAATCGAGTGGTCCGGCCCTGGAAGCGCGAAGCTCGCACCTTCGTTGTTGGTTCCGAACGCAGAAGTCGTCGACGCCAAGAAGAATGGGTAGCCGATACGCACCCAGTTCCGACCGAAGTCTTTGGTCTGGTAGAGATCGCCGTTACCACCGCTGCTCACGAACGCATAGAGCCAGCCCTGGTAGAAATCGTTCGCCAGCGACGAATCGGACAGTGCCGGTGCGGCGAGCGTCACGCGCCCCTTCGGACCGTTCGGCGAACTTCGAGCAGGACTAATCGTGATCGGGTTGGCTTTATCGTCTTGAAACAACGGGTTGCCTTGGATACCAGACGTCAGTTGCATTCCCCCCAGCGTCACGCTCTGCGCGTTCGGCGAGAAGAAGATGCCTTGCCCACGAATACCCGTGTAGAGGATGTTCAGGTTGTTATTCGCACCGATGCTCTTGGAAACGCTACCCGCTGCCAAAGTGACATCAGTCGCGTCGCCCACTTGGATTTGCAGCCAATCGCGACCCGTATTATTACTCCGCCAAATCCCCTGGCTGTTCGCCATATAGACGATGACTTCGCCCGTTGGAGTGAGCTTCGGATCGACGATGATCTTGAACGATGAGGTGCCGACGAAGCGACGATCGCGTAGTGCCGAATCGATCGGCAAGATGTTGCCGATGCCGTCGGCATTGCTCGTGCTGTCGAGGACTTTCCAGTTCCGCCCGCCGTCGAGCGAGCGAAGCACGCCGACGCCTGACGACCCCGTGTCGCCTTCGCCAGTGACGGCGAATACGATCGACTGATTCGGGTCGTTGTTGCGTGCGAATACGGCAATACCGCCAGTATTCAAGCTGCTCGACGGGCCGAAGTCGGTCAGTGGAATCCAGTTCGGACCGGCCGCATCGAGCGTGAGGAAGTTCGTCGTTTTCCAGATGCCACCGCTGGCACCCCCGACGAACACCGTATTCCCCGATGGGTCCGATGGGTCCATCGCCAAGCCCGTCACGCGGTTGATCCGCGACTGCCCGCCGAGCGGCGCGGGGCCGAACGGCGTCCACTGCTGCTTCGTGACGACCTGCGAAGGTTCTTGCGTGAAGATGCGGAAGCCGACTTCGAAGCGGTCCGCGACCGGCTCTCCGAGGCCCGAACCAATGTCGGCTTTGGGCAGTTCGAGCGACCAATTGTCGATCGTGCCCGCTTGGGTGCCGTTGTTGCGGACTTGAAGCGTCCAGTTACCGAACGAGCTTCGTCCGAGGATGCCCGTCAGTGGTAGTTCGGGGTTGAATATCCCGTTGAATTGCCCGACACCACCGATCTGAATAGGCGTCACAGCCCCGTCGTCGAAGATCGTATTGCGGAGGTTCGCAAGTGGGGCCGCGGGCAGGAGGTTCGCACCGGTGAATAACCGGATCCGCGTCAGGCCGTCGGGGGAAACGAGATCGAGGTCGATCTCCTTGACGTTCGGGTGCGTCAGATTGACGGTCACGCGAACTCGCGAGGCGGGCGAGAGCAGGAGATTCTGTGCGATCACGAATGTATCGGGAACGGTCAGCGGCAACGAGGCCGAGCCACTCGGGCTGAATGCCGCGGCCGGCTGGCCGATGAGCGTCGAGCGCGTCACGGTCGAGTACGAACTCGCGTTCGGGTCGGTGCCGCGAAGCACCGCCAGACCCGCGTTCTTATTCATGTCGAGTCGGTCGCCGATCGTCGACTGAATGTCCGAGCCGATTTCGATCGTGTACGGCCCGTTCGGAATAATCTTCGATGGGAAGCCGATGTGGAACGATTTCGTCGGGACTGCTGGCGATGAACCGAGGCCCACAACCGTGAACGGACCGGGGACGACGCCCAAAGGCCCGGTCATGCCGATAATGTCCGCCGACGTGAACGTGAGCGGATCGATTTCGCGGTCGAACAAGACATCGACGCCCGTCGCACCGGTATCGAGGTTGAGCGTATCGCCCGTACCTGTTGTCGCTTTGCCGGGAACGGCTGCGAATGTGAAGGTCGGACCAGGAATGATGATCGGCAGCGTATCGGTCGCGTACGGCACGCTGAACGGAATACCCGAGGTCGAGCGCGGGGTCGAATAGGTATCGACGCCGAAGTTGGTGCTTTGCGTGCCGTCGGTGTTCTGATCCATCGAGTTGCCGAGCTTCACCGACGATCGCGAATCGGTCAGTTCGAGCGTCCAGTTCAACAGCGTGCCCACGTCGGCACCGGCGAGATCCTCGATTTGCAATCGCCACGTGCCCGATGCCGGTCCACCCGCGAACGCCGACAGCGGCGACTCGGGTTGGAAACTACCCGTGAACGGAGGGGTTCCCGCCGCGATCGCCGTACTCGCCGAATCGTCGAATAACGTACCCGAGTAATTCTGGCCACCGCCGCCATTCCGGTTGGAAAGGACGACTTGCGTATTGTTCGGCGCGATCAGTGTGATGCGTAAATCGCCATCGAACGTGTGCGTAATGTTCAGGCCGACGCGAACGGAGACCACTGTGGGATTTCCCGCAATTGGTGCGACGGTCAGCGTCGATGTCGTCGTTGCAAGGTCGGGTAACGCGAGTGGGGTGTCGGTCGATGGGAACGTCGTCGTCGTGAACGCGAGCGTACCGCGATGCTTGTCGAGAATGTTAGGGCCGACCGCGTAGCTATACGTGCCGACCTTCGTTTGTGGAGTTTGGAACGCCACGAAAAACGTCGTGTTGGCCGCATTCAACGCAATCGCGGCACCGGCGGCGACGGGAATGTTCGTGGCGGGGGAAGTCAGCGGCGTCGTCGGGCTGCGGAACTGCACGACGACATCGGCATTCGTAAACGTCGTCGGATCGACGGGTCGGTCGAATGTGACGCGGAACCCATCGAGGCGCGGCGTGCCATCGGGTTGAAACCCGTTAAACCCACTCGAATTGCCCACCGGGCCCATGTCGCTATCGACGATGCGCGGACCGACACCCGTCGTGCTTCGCCCGGAGAGAATCGCGACGCCCTTGTCGGTGTTTTGATTGCCCGCCCAATACGCGGTGAGTTTGCCGTTGTTGTAAAGCAACGACTGACGAACGCCCATGCCGGATGTCAGAGCGGTACCGACCGTAAAGTTGTTCGGTATCGGTTCGAGGTTGTACGTTTTGTTCGTGATGACATCGATCGCTTGTTTGGGCACGTTGAAGTACGCATCGCGACCTTGCGCACTGAACGTCGCCCCGCCATCGATACTTGTCGCCACGTAATTGGCGAGACGCGTCGTACTCGCATCCTGCCGACCGTCGAACCACGACACTGCGAGCGTACCCGTTAGCGGATCGACCGCCAGCGATGGCATGAACTGCGCGCGACGGCCTTCGCTGTAGTGATCGCTCGCCGAGTCGTCGTTGACCTGTACCTTCGACGTTGCTGTCGTACCGCCGTTATCCGAAGTGATGATGTAAACATTCGGGTTGGCGACAATTCCCGCACTGTCCGGAACCCCACCCGTAAACGCGGCATAGAGTCGCCCCGCGTTCGTACCCGGCAAGATGGCCCCCGCTGCATTCAGTTGGGGAATGCTGGTGTCGTAGGCAATCGAAAGTCCTGCACCGATACTCGCGGCCGGCGAAGCGATATTCGCGTTCAACGCGGGTTGCTGGACATCTGGGCCACTCGTCAGCGCGCCAAAGGCCGTTATCGTATCCGTACCGAAACCGCTGTTGTTGAAACGCGAAACGAACTTCAACGACCAAGGGCCGACCGACTGCGTCGGCGTGCCATCGGCACGATTGTCGATGACTTCCAACTGCCACGTACCGTTGAGTTGCGCTGCCGTTTTGCCGTAGAACGAGGCGAGACTGCCGGACTCCGGTCGGAAGTGCGCAATGTACGGCGCAACGTTGACGCCATTCGTGATGTTTCGCGGCGCTTCTTGGTTGAAAGTTCCGCCCGGAGAATAGCCGTTGATGATGCCGAAGTTGGCACTGGCGGGCAAGCCTTGTGGGAGCGTAGAGCCATCCGTTGCTAGGCGATTACGAAACAGAGTCACCCGTGTGCCCGACGGGCTGACGAGATCCACCCGGAGTTGGCTGATATCCGCGTGGACGAGCGATAGCGTGACGTCGAGATCGCTGAGCGTAGAAAAGTTCGGATCCGATAGTGCAACGTTGTTGTTGAATACGGTCGTTTTGGCGTTGTGCGGCAAACTGCTGCCCGGATCGGTCGCATCGCCGATCGGCCCACCGATACCGGGAAATCGTTGCACGACCACCGGGGCGACCGGGTCGGGAGTCACTCCGCTGAAAGTGATAATCCCCGTGTTGACTTTGTTACCCTGAACGGTGATTTCGGCGCTTCCAGTCGATGCGACAGTGAGTTTGCCGGGGTTCGCGCTCGTTGCCGGTGCAAACGCAGCGACGGGCGAAAGCCCCGATGTCAGCGTGTTTAGGATAAAATTCTTGGTGTAGCCGCCATCGGTCACCAGTACGGGATTCGAGAAATTCGCACCGTGATCCGCCGAACCGGCAATAAGAACCGCGTTCTGGTTCTGCGACGGATTGGCAGCTTGATCTTCGAGTGTCGTGTTGGTATTCCACGTGACGTATACGCCTTTACCCGAAGATGGATCGGTGCGAACGCCACCCGTAACGGGGTCGGTGACGACCGGGGCATTGTTGTCGACGACGACGGTCGGATTGAATGCCGGATCCTGGCCGATCCATTTGTAAAGCGATGCGGTCGGATTCAAAGTCGTCGGGGAACCGCCCGAGAAATTGAACGAATTGAATACGAGTTCGCCGCTCGTTTTTGCGAGATTCGTTTGAAGGTGCGAGACGTACACCGAGCCATCGCGATCGAACGCAACGGAAGGATTGTAAGCGTTCGTGAAGCGAGTGAGAACGAACGCTAAGTTCGTCGGATCGATACTGTTGTCAGTCCGTCGCAACGAGCGATTCGTATTGTCGAGGAATTCACCCCAACTCAAACCGCCGTTGTTCGATGCGAAGCCGATGACCCCGGTCTGCCCCGTCGGCTGGATGACTGTGGCGACGAGCACCTGATTCAGTGGGTTGATCGGGCTGGCCACAACGACGGGTCCGATGATGTCGCCTGTGACATCGATGCCGAGCAGCGACACCGCCGCGGCGGGCTGCGTCTGCGTCGGCAGCGGCAGCACGGCGGGCACGACGCGCTCTTCAAATTCCTGCACCCGCAGACGCGGCAGGAGTGAGGTTCTTTTGGAGGTCTTGTTCGTCGGGCGAACGCGGTAGACCCATGAACGGAGTAGGCGGGAAAATCGTTCGGAAGACATTGGACACGCCCTGTCGGCCAGCGGAGTGGGAAAGTATGATTGAGAAGGGCACCGAATCGTATTGGGCGTTGCCACCCACGCGACGCGGTCCAGTCACTCGATTTACGACACCAAAATAATTACGATACGCCGTAACTACTAAGACGACCCAGAAGGTCGAATGGTGTGGCGAATTCCGGAAATATTTATCCGATCATTACTTTTAGCCGTCTTTCCCAAACCCCGCAAGGCAAACAACCTGAAAACTTGCCCTCGTTTACCTTACCTCTACGGCTTTACCATTGCAGACCGAACTTCCCGGCATCGTGCGTTCCGTACAACCAATTCATGCGGTCACAATCGCTTTTTCCTTACCAACAATCGACCTATGACCATCACCGCCTGTTTTGTGACGCGAAACCACGAATCCAGCCTCGGTGCCGCACTCGCTTCAATACGCGCACTGAAAGCGGAGTCGATCGTCGTCGATACCGGATCGACGGATCGCACGATCGATGTGGCCAATCAGCACGGCGCGATCGTCGTTTCGGTTCCCTGGAACGACGATTTCTCCGCCGCGCAGAATGCCGCACTCGATCTCGCGACCGGCGATTGGATTCTCTGGTTGAACCCCGATGAAGAAGTCGATCCGCAAACGATTCCGCTCATCGAGCGAGCCATCGAAAAAGCCGAAGTGTTCGCGTACGATCTCCGCATCGTTCACGAATACGACGTAAAACGGCCCGGTTTTGGCCCCGTCGATTGGCAACCGCGGCTATTTCGCCGCGATCTCGCCGTCCGATACCACCGCCGGCTGCACCCGACATTCGCGACTCCGCTATCGGCCATCGCTTCCAAACGAGGCCAATGCCTCGACAAAGTGAACGGCAGTCTCTTTCGCCACGGGTACCTTTCGGTACCGACCGTCGAAAAGATGCAGTGGGTTGTGAAATTGCTCGTGGCCGAACTCCGCGACCGTCCCGGACAACTCGATTTGACGATCGAACTCGGGCGGAACTACCTCTGGCTGAACGATCCGCTCGGGCACGACATTCTGGCTCAGGCCGACGAACCGGTCCGCACGCTGGCAACCAATGGCGAATCCCCACCGCCCGCCGTGGGTATGTTACTCGAGTACCTGTTGACGGTTTCACTCGAACAACGTCGTAGCGGCATCTCGCGCGAAGAAGCCACTTCGCTCGCGGATCGATGGTTTGCCCGAACGCCACCGGTACTGTGGGCGCTGTCGTGCGAGCGATACGCCGCCGAAGACTATCCGAAGTGCGCAGACCGACTGAATCAGTTGCTGGCGTTAGGCCGCTCCGGCGATTACGATGTCAGTGCGCCGTTTTCGACCGATATTCTCGGGCCGTCCGCGATCTTGAACCTCGGTTTGTGCCACTTTCAATTGAAGAATTGGGCCGAAGCGAAAGACTGCTTCGAGATTTTGCGCACCGATCCCACACGTTCGCAACGAGCGGCCCGGCTCTACGCACAGGCCACGCGAAATGCGAGCAGTTGAGGTTTCGGGCACCCTGAATTCGCGGTCACTCGCCATGAAATCGCAACGGAGGGCTTGCCGACGGAACGCCTGTCGCTATCGTAAGCGCTCAACATAAATTCTCGGCCGTGATGGCCCGGAGGCTGTCGTGAAAGTGCGATCTAGCGTCAAACGCATCTGCGAGAAGTGTAAGTTGATCAAGCGCAAGGGTGTCGTCCGTGTCATTTGCGAAGACCCGCGCCACAAACAGCGTCAAGGCTAAGACTGAGGAACTGCTGACATGCCTCGTATCCAAGGCGTCGATTTACCTTCCGACAAACCGACGCACATCTCCTTGCGTTACCTACGGGGCATCGGCCCCGTGACGGCGCTGGAACTGTGCGAAAAGGTCGGCATCGATCCGCAACGTCGTGCGAAAGAACTCAACGACGACGAGATCGCACGCATCGCCACGACTCTCGACAAAGATTATCTCGTCGAAGGGGCGTTACGCCGCTTCGAGGGCGGGAACATCACCCGCCTGAAAGAAATCAAGAGCTATCGCGGCGAGCGCCACCGGAAGAACCTTCCGGTTCGCGGCCAACGCAGCAAGACGAACGCCCGCAGCCGGAAAGGCCCTCGCAAGACGGTCGCCGGTAAAAAGGGCGTCAAGGATAAGTAAGAATTAGTTATCAGCTATCAGTCGTCAGCCTTCAGCCGTACAGTCTGTGACGGTTTGTGGCGGAGTGGTAGCGTTCGATTACATACTCCGTTTTGAAGTCCACTGTAAGCCGAAGGCTAATCTCTAATCATGGCCAAGAGTAAGAAGAAGAAACAGCGTCGCAACGTGAGCCGAGGTGTGGCGCACGTACAGTCGACGTTCAACAACACGATCGTTACCATCACCGACGCGAACGGCGATACGCTGTGTTCGGTGTCGGGTGGTATGGTCGGCTTCAAGGGAAGCCGCAAGAGTACGCCGTTCGCCGCCCAACGCGCCGCAGAAGATGCCGCCGCGAAGGCGTCGAAGTTCGGCGTGAAGGAAGTTGAAGTCCGCGTCAAAGGCCCCGGTGCTGGCCGCGAATCGGCCGTCACCGCGCTTCAAGCCGCCGGGTTGAACGTCAAAGCCATCGAAGACGTCACCCCACTCCCGCACAACGGTTGCCGCCCGCCCAAAAAGCGTCGCGTGTAATTATTGTCGAAGCCGCATCGGAAACCGTCCCCGTGTCAGTGGGGCGCACGGTTTCCATCGCGATTTCGCTTCCCACACCGGATCGACCCAGGGGTTCTCCGGAGTGGTGTATCCTGCCTTCGCGGCGGGACCGACCCCTGTACCATTCACTGACATCCCACTTGGACGAACCGCCTACTCATGGCCCGTTTTACCGACCCCGCATGCAAACGCTGCCGTCGAGAACAATTGAAATTGTTCCTCAAGGGCAGCCGTTGCTTTAGCTCGAAGTGCCCGATCGATCGCCAGGCATTACCTCCCGGTATGCACGGTGCCCGTCGCGGCAAAACCTCCGAATATGGCCTCCGCCTCCGCGAAAAACAACGCTTGAAGTTCTTCTACGGCGTGCTGGAACGTCAGTTCCGCCGCTACTTCGAACTCGCGACGCGCCAAGCCAACACCGGCGAAGCGTTGCTCAGCATTCTCGAGCGCCGTCTCGATAACGTCGTTCACCGCCTCGGCTTTGCGCCGAACCGCAAGGGTGCCCGCCAACTCGTCGCACACGGTCACGTGATGGTTAACGGTCGCAAGTGCGACGTGCCCAGCGTGCTCGTGAAGCCGAACGACATCATCAAAGTGAAGATGGCCGTCCGCAGCCTCGCACTGACGCGGTTGCACTTGCAAGCCGTCGGCGGCGAGCCGGTCCCCGATTTCTTGGAGCGTACGAACTCCGAAGATCCCGAAGGCCGAATGCTTCGCCTGCCCGGTCGCGGCGATGTCGATCCGCGAATCTCCGAGATCCGCGAGCAGCTCATCATCGAAATCGCCACGCGATAGGTTGATGGGTGTAAGCTGCGGAGAAGGCACCGATGGCTGCCGTCGAAATTGAATTGGCACCAGACCGCCGATCCATGCTGGCGGAAAAGGGTCGTTTGCTCTACGGCAAGTTTTGTGGGACCGGTGGCCGTGGCATTTGTGCCGAAAGCTTTGCGGTTTTTCACATCGGTCGTGGTGAGGCCGTAGTAGCAGAGGATCTGGTTGCGTATTTGAATGAGGTAGTGGCCGAGCTACAGGTGTTCGACATCCATGACCGCTTGTCTGCCACCCAAGGTTTGTTGGCTCGTGTCCTGAGGCACCTATCCCAGGCGAATGACCCGATTGGAACACCCAACCGGGTGTTACAGCAGACTGGCGGAGCACTGCGACTTTTCGTGAAGAGCAGTTCTGAAGGCTGACAATGTGGGGCACGTTTTTTACGTGCCATTTTCAACAAGCGATTGTTTTCACCCAATCGTATGGCGTCTTGCTGTGTCGGGGAATCTCGGGTACTCCATCGCGGTACCTGCCCCCAACGGAAAGCTGACGCCGACGACTTTGCAAAGGCTCGTTTCTCATGCGTATCCGATGGCGTGGCCTCGAACTGCCGAACCGTGTGGCGAGCGAACGCTCGACCCTTACGGACACGTACGGCAAGTTTCACGTCGAACCGTTCGAACGCGGGTTCGGCATGACGGTCGGCAACAGTTTGCGACGCATTCTCCTGTCGAGCCTCGAAGGTTCGGCGGTGACCCGCGTGAAAATCCAAGGTGTCCAACACGAAATCTCGACGATCCCCGGCGTGGTGGAAGATGTCACCGACATCATTCTGAACATCAAGTCGCTCGTCGTGAAAAACCTGTCGGACCAGCCGAAAACGATCCGCATCGATCGCCACCAAAAGGGCGTCGTCAACGGTTCGCACCTTCAGCACGACGAGTCGATTCAGGTTCTCAATCCCGAGCACCACATCGCGACGATGACGGACGATGTGCCACTGGTTATCGAGATGACCGTGGAAAACGGTCGCGGTTACCACACCGCCGACGAAAACTCCGGGAAAGAACGCGAAATCGGCGTCATTCCCGTCGATAGCAGCTTCTCGCCGGTCGTTCGCGTCAAGTACGACATCGAGGAAACTCGCGTCGGCCAACGCACGAACTACGACCGACTCGTGATGGAAATCTGGACGAACGGCACCGTCGGGCCACAGATGGCCATCGTCGAATCGGCCAAGATTCTGCGGAAGCACCTGAACGCATTTATCCAGTACAGCGAACCGGGGCCAGAAGTCCCACTGGATGATGGTCCGATCGAAATCGGGCCGGCATTGGGCGCAGGCGTCGATACCGAATTCGAGCGCAAGCTCAGCATGTCGCTCGCCGAACTGGAACTGTCGGTTCGTGCAACGAACTGCCTGGAATCCGAAGGTATCACGACTGTTCGCGAACTCATGTCGCGCACCGAAGAAGAACTACTCGAAGTCCGCAACTTCGGCGAAACCACGTTGAAAGAAGTCACCGGCAAGCTGAAGGAACGCAACCTTCACCTGGGCATGAAACTGCCACCGGTACGTCGATAAGTTGTCCGCTTTCAGCTTTCAGCTTTCAGCTTTCAGCTTTCAGCCAATCCGAGTGGGTTTGCTAACCGCTGAATGTGGACTTGTTTCGCTGATAGCTGACCGCTGATAGCTGATAGCTGACCGCTGATAGCTGACCGCTGATAGCTGACCGCTGATAGCTGACCGCTGATAGCTGACCGCTGATAGCTGACCGCTGATAGCT
>JAYVQG010000343.1:0-4304 GCA_043757025.1 Limnoglobus sp. | reverse complement strand
GCCTAACACTACAGCGCGGGATTGAATACTGGATTCGCCACAAACCATTGCAGAACATGGCTTTGCATAGCGAGATAGCCAGGTGCTACCGATATATGGCATTTGCGACTTAAACCCTTGTCCTGCAGAGGCTTCTGATAATTATTGCGTACGATCCCGCGCTGTAGTGTTAACAATATACGCCATCGTAACCGCAGCAAATCGTGTCGCAAATTGAATTCCCTTGAAATGCCACGAGCCACGCCGAGGTTATCGGCGCGGCTCGTTTATCGTTCGCTGGAGGCTATCGGCCGATGGGTTCGGGGGGTAGCAGTAGCGGGATTGGTGGGGGGCTGCGGTCGGGTTTCGCGACGGGGCGGGTTTCGGGGATGTTGGCGGGGCGGCGTTCGTCGCGGTCCGATGAGACGCCGCGTGCGATGCTGGCCGTTTCGAGCAGTGGCACGCCGGGTAATGCACTCGCCCGGACTTCGCTGCGGTTGCCACCGGAGCGGCTGGCGAGCGTCGTCGAATCGGTGCGGCCGCCCTTGTTGCGTGCGCGTTGTGGCGGCGTGCGGAGCGAGTCGATCCACTTCTCTTGCAGGTCGTCCGCACTCTCGAAGCCGTAGAATTCGCGGACGGCGGCCTCCCAGTTGCGGTTGTCTTTCTTCATGCCCATGCCGACGAATTCGAGGAACTTTTTGCGTCCGCCGTGTTGGTTGATGAGGTAATCGCAGACCGAATAACCCTGGGCATAAACGACGATCATATCGAGTGGGTATTCCTTCATCGTGAACAGGATCCGTAGCGGAATGCCCCGGTTGGCGTTGAGGATTTCGCGGCAACGGATGTCGTGGTTGAACCACTCCTCTTCGTTCTCGCTGAGGACGCTGCCGCCCTCGTCGGCCCAGCGCGGCACGGCTTGCCCGAAATGTTGGGCCAGCACGGTGTGCGTCACTTCGTGCGGGAGAACGCTGTAAAGTAGCTGTTTCGTTTCGCCCCAGATTTTCATTTCTTGCGACAGAACCGACGAGCGGCCCGAAGCCCCGGCACCGAAGGTGAACGTCGTTGCGCCGCCCGATTGCTTGAGTTTGATCTCGATGCGGAGCGGGCAACGCTGCGGCCACGTTGGCATCTCGCGACCGAGCCACTCTTGCGCTTTCTCGCGGCGATAGTGTTCGGCAAGGTCGCCGAACTTCTCGGAGAGATCGCGGCTACTTGCCACGACGCGAAAGTTCGCGGTCTTGTAAGAGCCGTCCCGGTCGAACTCGCCTTCGGCCCCTAAAACGGGACGTACGACGATGCAGAGCAGAATGGCGGTGGCCGATAGCAGCCGGTTCCAACGAAGCGTCATTCCCTTGACCTCCGCAACACAAAAAAGCCCGGTCGAGCCGGTGGAGTCTACGAGCGAAAGAAATGTAACCGCAACCCGGATGCCGGGCGGGAAAAGTTTCGTTCTTCCGGGTGGAATGTGCCGTCAAACGTGCCGGAGGCTTAGAATTTCAGGCTTAGGGCGCGTATGCCACGAACGCCGGTGACGCGGAACGCGGCGTGTAGCTTTTACAATTCGGCAAGGTTGATGCGGCAATTGCAATTTTTACCGACTCGGGGATGCATGAGATTTGGGCAGGATGAAACCGGATTGAAAACGATTGATCGGAACCTCTCCGTTGCCGTCGTGTCGTAAGTTGATTCCATGAATCGGAAGCTCGCTCACTGGTGCCGTAGTCCGGGACGCATTTTTCGCCGGATGTTGCCGCGACGCATCCGGCGAATGATGCTCGTTCCGATCGGCATCGTCGGTGTCGGGACGTTTGCGTACCCTGCAATCGAAGGCCCGAAATGGACGCTCTTCGACGGTCTGTACATGACGGTGATTACGCTCACCACGCTCGGCTACGGCGAGATTCCCGAACCGCTCTCGAAACCGGGTCGCGCGTTCACGATGTTACTGGCACTCGGCGGGATTTTCGTACTCTTCTACTTCGCCACCGACATCATTCGAAGCATCGTTACCGGCGAACTGCGAGACATGCTGGGGAAGGAACGTATGGACGATCGATTGAAGCATCTGGCCGGGCATACCGTCGTTTGCGGGTTCGGACGCATGGGTAAGATCGTCTGCGATGAACTCGAACGTCTCGAACAACCGTTCGTGGTGCTCGATACCGCCGATCCCGGCACCGAATGGAGCTACCGCAAAGGGTTACGACTTCACGGGGACGCCACCGAGGACGAGTTCCTGCGGAAGGCGGGCATCGAACGAGCGAAAGCACTGATTACGGTGGTCGGTTCGGACGCGAGTAATCTGTACATCACGCTGAGCGCCCGGTTGCTGAGTCCGAAACTACTGATCGTGGCGCGAGCGGAGGAAGCCGAGGCGGAAACGAAGTTGCGGAAAGTCGGCGCGAATAATGTCATTTCGCCGTACCTCGTGGGTGGCCACCGTGCCGTGGAAGCGGTCTTCAAACCGACGGTGCAGCATTTCATGGATCAGGCGACGCGATCCGATCTCATCGATCTGCAAATCGAAGAACTTCGCGTCGAGGCGGGGAGTGTGTTGGCGGGGGTAATGCTTCGCGATTCGCGCCTGTCCAACGATTACGGCGTCGTTGTCGTCGGAATTATGCGGCCGAACGGCGATGTCATTTATGCACCGACCGGAGATGCGATCCTCGAAGTCGGATCCACGCTCATTGCATTCGGCAAGCGCGCACAACTGGCACTCGCAGAGATATTAGCGCGCAACACACCCGCCAAGCCGGGATAAACTTCTCGCGGTTGGAATTCCTTCCCGTTAGCCCGACGCGCTAGCGAGGGATTACTATCGTTTCTGCGATAGCGTGCCTTCTCGCGGGTTCCCCTCGCTGGCGCGCTGGCGCGTCGGGCTAACAAAACCGTATCGAATCACCGTACTCGAATTATAATCCCGCACACTTTACCGAATCACTTTGCGGCTGAAGGCGACGATGAACAGGCCGAAGAGCAATGTGCCCATCACCGATTCGATCATCACCGGGATGTTCATCCAGCCCTTCGCCACTTCGCGGATGCCGCCCATTCCGGACGTGAACACCGATACGCTCGTCGTCAGGCCGATCATCGTTCGGTTAGCGATGCTCGTCACATCGTCGTCGGGGAAAGGCTTCTTGTCGGCGTAGAACTGCTCGACGCCGAGCGCGTAGATAATCGCGAAGCTGAGGATGATGACGAAGGCCATCCGCACGGCGCGGATCGGATTCGTGCCGTAACCGCAGCCGATATCGAGAAACAGCCACTCGCCGAAACTGCGCCACTTCGTCCACGGTCGCGACCAACTTGCGGGCCGCGACCGGCGCTGATTCACCTTGAAACGATAAAACGCCCAGTCTTCTTGGTCGTAGCGGTGTTGCGTCGAATAGCACTTCTTCAGCAGGCCGTATTCTTGCATCGCCTGTTCGTGGTTTCCGGTTGCCTCGGATAGCAGCCGCCCCTCGACCTGCTTCGGTTGAATCAAGATGCGCTCGCCGATGGCGTTCTGGCAGGCCAGCCGCATCTTCGTTCCCGCTTCGATTTGTTCCAGATACGCGAAGTCCTGGAACTTCGCTTTCGAGATGTCCAGCAGCGCCTCGAAGCGACTGCCATCGAGCGCGAACTTCTTCGACACCGACGAGCCACGAAAGAGAAAATCGCCCTGAAACTGGCACTTGATGAGTACGAAACCCTGATCGGCGTGCAGGCTACGGAAGTCCGCGAGCGACTCAAATACGCACTCGGTAAACTCCGCCCACCCGAGAAACTTCGCTTCCCAAAACGTGACCTTCTTCTCGAACTTGCACGCCTTGAAGCCGAGCTTGTTCTTGAACTGCGAACCCGATGCGGAGAACTCGCCCTTCACCGTGACGCGATAGAAAATGGCTTTGTTGAAGGTGCTGCCGCTGATAATCAAGTTGCTTTCAAACGTCACCAGCTTGTTGAACTGCGGGCGATCGATCGTGCAGCCGACGAATTTCACTTCGGCCGCGAAGGTGGCCCCGTTGAACTCGGGTTGCACGAGCGTGCAGTTCCGGAACGCGATTGGCTTGTCGTAATTCCCGCGAAACTTCAGCTTGCGAATCCGTGCGTTCTCGACCGTCTTGCCCTCGGCGATGAGCGCATAGACTTGCTCGACGGTGAGTTCGCCCTTCGGCACGCTCGTATCTTCGCCTTCGACTTCCGGAACGAAATTCTCTTCGGACATGGGTTACACCTTTTAGAGCATTTTGGATTTCCCTCTTGCGCGTTGAGCGGAGGCATGAGATATTTGCAGCTTTCCCCTTGCGGAGCTTGCCATGCGTGCCTTCTCGCTC
>JAYVQG010000342.1:0-4337 GCA_043757025.1 Limnoglobus sp. | reverse complement strand
ATGATGTCTTTCGCAGAATACGCCAGAAACTTCACGCTGCCATCGGCGAACAGAAAGTTTGCCCCTCCTCGATGAAGGCTCCAAAAGTGATACCGATCACAGGGGTTGTCACGTCTTCCAGGCCCATATAGCGCTGTCGAACAAGGGTCTTCGAACACAAAGCGAGGCCTGCCGTAGGCCATAATTCCATTCGGGCCACCGAATCGTTCCATGATCCAACCACTCTGATACCATTCGCCAGCCTGAAGAGAATCCGGCGGTGGCCTTTCCGCCACCATCAGGGTGTTGGAAACACCATCCGTTACGTCTCTCACTCGCACGAATCCCAGAGGATCGAACATTCCTGGCGCGTTTCGGAAACCGCCCGGAATAGTTATGAGTGCAGGTCCGATGGACGAGCCTGCAACGCCAATGAACGAGCCGAAGGCAACCGTACGTGATTTCGGAGTTATCAAAGGTTGAAGCAATCTTGAGCGGGCCGGTCGAGATGGGGCAGCGGTGGTAGTTCAACAGGCCGGTGCGGT
Source organism: Limnoglobus sp. (assembly GCA_043757025.1). GTDB lineage: Bacteria > Planctomycetota > Planctomycetia > Gemmatales > Gemmataceae > Limnoglobus. The sequence goes on along the minus strand of JAYVQG010000342.1, from coordinate 3,813 downwards.
GCATCCGAAAGGTGCTCGCCATCTTCTTCAATACCGACAGCGTCGAAGCCTCAGCTCGGAGGCACCAGTCGTCCAGAAACCCCGCTACGACCCAAAACGGATCGTCAAGGCGATGGGCCGCTATCGCGATATTCCCGACGAGATCGTCCAGATCGTCGACCGTGCTATCCCGCTCGGTATAACGAAAGGTTCCGAACGCATTGGGGAAGTACGGGATGGGCATTCCGATGGCGACGATTGCGAAACCTGACACCATCGGGTGGCGGTTGGAAAATACCTACTCCCTGCTGTCGGAGAGCCTTTTCGCTCCTGCCGAGCCGGCCAATGTGCGGGAACCGCGGGTAGCGATTCTGAACCAACGGCTGGCGGTCGAGCTCGGACTGAATCTCTGCGAGATAGCACCAGAGGCTGCTGCGGCCCTGTTCGCTGGTCAGGCGCTTCCGGCCGACTCCCGGCCGATCGCGCAAGCGTACGCGGGGCACCAGTACGGCGGTTTCGCGATGCTCGGGGATGGCCGCGCGATCCTGCTGGGCGAGCACCGGACGCCAGACGGTCGACTTGTGGATATTCAACTGAAAGGGGCGGGACGGACGCGGTTTTCCCGCGGGGGCGATGGCCGAGCCGCACTCGGGCCGATGCTTCGCGAGTACGTGATCAGTGAGGCCATGGCCGCGCTCGGTATCCCCACCACACGCAGCCTGGCAGTCGTTACCACTGGAGAAGCGGTCTACCGGGCCTCCGCGTTGAGAGGGGCGGTCCTGACACGCGTGGCCGCCAGCCACATCCGAATCGGCACGTTCGAGTATGCGGCTCGCCGGGACGAGTCGACCCTGCGGGCGTTGGCCAACTATGCGATTGCCCGACATTACCTGGAATGGACCGATGCCCCGCAGAAATACTTGGAGTTCCTACGTGCGGTCGCGGACCGCCAGGCCTCGCTCGTCGCCCGGTGGCAACTTGTGGGATTTATCCACGGAGTGATGAACACAGACAACGTGGCCATCTCTGGGGAAACAATCGACTACGGCCCGTGTGCGTTCATGAACGCTTACGACCCCGACACGGTGTTCAGCTCGATTGACAGCGGCGGCCGCTACGCCTACGGCAACCAACCTCACATCGCGCAGTGGAACCTGGCCCGGTTCGCCGAGGCTTTGCTGCCACTCGTTGACCCGGATCAAAACCAGGCAATTGCAGCGGCCACCGAGGTACTCGAAGCATTCCCTGCCCGCTTCGAGAGTTACTGGCTCGCCGGAATACGTAAGAAATTAGGGCTACAAACCGACGAGACTGGGGACGCCGAACTGGCCCGGTCATTGCTCGACTGGATGCACAAGACACGCGCCGACTTTACGAACACGTTCCGCGATCTATCCACCGGGCCATCACTTGTCGGCGTCCAGTTTCAGGATCCAGCCTTCCAGGTGTGGTACGAACGGTGGCAGGCGCGGCGGGGTCGAGACGGCCAGTCGCACACCTCGGCGTATGCCCTCATGCAGTCGGTCAATCCAGCCATCATCCCGCGAAATCACCGGGTCGAAGAGGCGCTGGCTGCTGCCGAGAAACACGACGACTTGTCAGTATTGCACCGGTTGTTGGCAGCGTTGGCGTCGCCGTTTGAAATGAGGGCCGATCGACCGGCAGAGTACCGCGATCCGCCCGCCGACGAATCAGGCTACCGGACATTTTGCGGGACGTAAAGATGCAACTGTCTGACGGTTTGTGGCTGGTTCGCCCGCTAATCTCAAAAGTGGTTTTGGAAAGCGACTGGGCGAGCGGCTTCGCCGCCGGCGACGTGAACCTACAACGCTACGTGGGCAATAGCGGGACAAATACAACGGACCCGGCCTCGGCAGGGAATGGCTGCGGATGAGTGGAAACGGGCGGCGAATTGTCTAAGGTGTGGGAAGCGACGGGACCATCAGAACCCGTTCTTTTGCGGAGAATTCCTCGAAACTGGTACTCTTGCACACATGTAGAGCGAGCGAATGCATTCGCTGAAAATGGCAATTCCGGATTTGGATCGAATCGTATTCGGCCGTTGTCGATGCGAAGGTATTGCCCGAGCACACGAAGTGGCCCACTCGGCTTTCCTTATCGAACGTAGCCTTGCGTGACATTCGCTGTTCGCCCCAGTTTCGGCCGTCGACGGAGGTGAACAACTGCGTTTCGTCGTTCGTGCGGACGAGTTTTAAGTGGATCGGCAACGAGACTTTGCCGAGTGCCTTCATTTGGTTGTCGTCTTGATCGCCAGATTTATCGCGCCACCGGCAGACGAGTGTGCCCGAAGTATCGACCTGAATCAGAACGTAACGACCACACTTTTCGGACAGCGATTCGCGTAGCTTCAATCCCGTAGATGTCGCGGGTCGGCCATCGTGGCGGTACGCATTCGGGCCACCAACATTCGGTGCCAAGCTCAGCAGACGGGTCGAAATCTCAATGTTGCCGGTGACCGGTTTGCTGATGAATACGCCCTGATCTCGAACCCGCTCCCACCATGAGGTCATCGCGTGGCCGCAACCCGCGATGACAAATTTGCCATCGTTTTCCTCGAACGATCCGGGAATAGGCGGCTCGTTCAGTTCGTCGTAATGCCAGCCGTCGGGTAGGGTCGAAGGCGTTACTGTTACCGTGCAAACCCGCTTCACATCGCCGATCGTCGCAGTCACGGTACACGTGCCGGGCTTCTTGCCGGCGAGCATGGCGGTCTGCTCGCCGATCCGCCGAACTTCGGCCACGCTCGGATCGCTGCTCGTCCAATTTACTATGCGATCAAAGCTGTTTAGGGGCGAGACCGTTGCGTTGAGTGTTACCCGGCCGTGCGCGGAAATCGTTACCGATCCGCGGTCGAGTGCGATCGAGTCGACCGAGATGTTGCGTTGGCAGTCGACCGCTTCAATCAGCTCAATCATCGAGATCTGGATACCTTCCGCCTCGTCTGTCGGCGTCACATTCAAGCGGAGGATATTCCACTTGGCTGGCGTCACGATGGTGAACTCGCGACGCGGTGCCATCGCGAACCCCGGTGCCGTTCGGACATCGATACTCGTCCAGTTTTCCCCGCCATCGTTCGAGTCGGAAAGCGCGAGCGTTCGCGGCCAGCGATTCATTTCGGGGCACGTGACTGCATACGAAGTGACGAGGCGTTTTCGACCGTCCGCATACTGGCATTGAATCCAACTCGCGGCCGCACGGTCGATCCACGACGTGACCGAATCTGCTTCGCGGTCGGCCATTCGGCACACACCAACGCGGCCGAAGTGGGGTCTTGCTTGAAGTTCCACTCGGGGTTTTTCACGCTCGCCGAAGATGGATAATTTCCGCCCATCACTTCGAGTCGTTTGACCTTCTTCGTGATCAGTGCTTTCCCGTCCATCGGGCTAATTTCATCTGCGGGGGATTTCAGCAAGTTCGCCAAGTTGCGGAGCGGCCCCACCGCCACGATGATCGCGCTGCCGTCAGGCTGTTTGGCCAATAACTGACGGTAGAGTGTCACTGCGTCGGGATAGACTTTGCTCTCTTGAAACCGGTGCGGGAAACGGCGAACGATCTCGGCTGGGAAACCGGGGGAGGGGAGAAATCCCGGATCTTTGAGCGTTCCCACGGGAATCTCGGGCCGTCCGCCCCAGGAACTTCTTTTGGCGGGGCCCCAGGAACTTCTTTTGGCGGGGGGCGGTAACCTGTACGTGTGATCGGTGCTCTGCGATGCCTTCGGCGCGCACCGGTTGCGCGGGCCGTCCTTGAATTTTGCAAAGCAGCGTCGCTTTCTGAATTGTCAATGCTTTCTCGTCACTCGTCACTCAGGCCATC
>JAYVQG010000341.1:0-17053 GCA_043757025.1 Limnoglobus sp. | reverse complement strand
GGCTACCGCCGCGACACGCACAAGACGCCGGAGCACTTCATTCGCGCGTACCATTTGAAGGACAAAAAGACCGGCAAAGACGGCCCGTGGCTCGCCGGACTGACGCTCGAACCATCGGTCGTGTACGAAGCGTGGGCCAGCCAACGTCCAGGGGGGATCATCGTGATGATCGAAGAGATACACGGCAAGCCGGTGAAGGCAGGCGAGTCGTTCAGTGCCGCACACATCGTCGGCTACTTCGACACGATCGAAGACATGCACAAAGTCAACGACCGCTACAAAGGCCACACCGCACTCACCGCCGACAAAACCGGCTGGAAATTGGTGAAATAGGGGAAGAACAAAAACATTGCAAGAACCCCGGCGAGTCAACTCGGCCGCAAGTTCCTCAACCCAGTCGAATAGCGGGCGACCGGTTCACACAAACGTTCGTTCGTGGGAATATTTCCGCCTATTGGACATCATTCGGTCGCACGCTCTTGACGAAGGTGCAACAATAGAGGTGCTGCGAATGTTCCGGAACTGTTTCGGGGTCACACTCATGCTGCGTTCTGTCTGGGTGCTCCTAGCTGGGTTATTCATTGCGACTTCAACGAATGCCGCTGAACCGTCGATCCGGTTCCAGAAGGACGTGGTCTACGCGACGTTCGATGGCGAGAAAGTGCAACTCGACATGGCCATGCCGGCAGGTGTAGGGCCGCATCCGGTGGTGGTTTGCTTGCATGGCGGCGCGTGGAAGTCCGGCAGCCGGAAAGATCTCTCGAAGCCGTCGCCGGCGGATATGGATTTCGGCACAGGCAAAAAGAGCCTGATCGAATGGCTCGCCGAGCGCGGGTTTGCGGCCGTTTCGGTGGGGTATCGCCTCGCACCGAAGAACAAGTTCCCCGCACAAATCGAAGACGCGAAGACGGCCGTGCGCTACCTCCGTGCGAATGCGAAAGCCCTGAACCTCGACCCGACCAAAATTGCTGCACTCGGGTTCTCGGCAGGCGGGCACCTTGCGGCGCTGCTCGGCACGACCGACACCACCGCGGGGTTCGAGGGCACGTTGTACCACGACTATTCCAGCCAGGTGCAGTGCGTCGTCGACTTCTTCGGCCCGGCGGATTTGTCGCTCTATTCGGAAGCCGAAGGGATCGAGAAGGCGTTCATGGTGCCGTTACTCGGGGCACGATATGCCAGCCAGCCGAACGTTTATAAGAAGGCGTCGCCGCTCGAACACGCGAGCAAGGAATCGGCACCGTTCCTGATCATTCACGGTACCGCCGATGTCATCGTTCCGGTGATTCACTCCGAACGCCTTCACGATAAGCTAATTGCCGCCGGTGCGCGATCGGAACTTATCACCGTTAGCGGGAAGGGCCACGGCTGGGGCGGCGAACCCGCCGTCGAAACGATGGGCACCGCGATCAAGTTCCTCAAAGCCGAGTTGAAAGCGAAATGATTGCGATCGCAACCCAGCCCCGCTTACCGCGAGTGTCCGTTCACTTCAACTGGATGCGTGCGGGTTTTGCCATCGGGATCGCCACCGTGTTCGTGTTCGCGCACGGTTGCCACAAAGACGATGTCGATCACGAGCCGTCGTTTCAGTCGCGGCCCAAAATCACATCGAGTGCCCAACAGCCGCGTACGTGAATCGCGGTGGCCGAACGCAAGTGATCGAGCATCACGCGATCGTCGCAACCCGCGTCTTCCATCGCATCCGCGAGGATCGGCATCCGGTCGTAGCCGCCATCGAGCGAAATGCCTTTCGCAATTTGTTTCGCCGTTTCCGAGACCTGGCAAAGTGAACCGTCGGGGTAACGCACGCCGCCACCCGCGAAGTTCGGCTGCACGCGATAGTCGCGAAACGGGTTGCCGATAATTTCGCGGTACAGATCGCACGCTCGCTTGTTCAGGTTCTCGCGGGCAATCAGGCGTTGTCCTGTGGCGGCGACCGTCATTGCGGCAAACTCGGTCCACAACAACACGCGCTCGATTCCTTCTTTGAGATTTGCCGAAATGATGCCTTGCGCGACGAGCATCCCCGCGAGTGGCTCGAAGCTGGCCGTCGTGTCGGAACTGCTGATTCGGTGCTGAACGAGTGCCCGCGCGGCTTCGTATTTCGGCAGATACTCCGCATGCGTCAGTTCGCCATCGACGAACTTCTCCACCGCAAGAATCCCTTCGCGAACAATCGGCTCGTCGATGTGATCCCAAACGAATCGGGCCATCGCGCAGCCGATGAGCTGGAGTTTCCGCCCGGTGCGATTCCGCGTGACGAGGGCGTGCATCTTTCGCGGATGAATGCACGTGAGCCATTGCGATTCCGTCATTTACTTCCCGTTGTTTCGCAACCGGAGAATCGGGCCGACGAGCACGAGGAACATCAGGAACGTCAGCCCCGCGGCCCCGAAGAACAGGTAGCGCGGCAGGTGGCGATTGTCGTAATCCGTCAACGGCAACTCGCCTGACGGTACGAGGTCGAAGTGGGTCACGTCGCCGACGGCGAAGCGCGACACATCGACGCGGAAACCGTTCGGCGAATGGATGGGGACCGCCTTGTGCAGTTCGAGAATCGCGATCGTTTTGCCTTCCTCGAAGACGTGTTTGGCGACTTCGTGTAGGCTCAGCGATTCTTCGGCTTCGGGCTTCGTGCCACCGTTGACAACCCTTCCGTCGTCTTGCGTCACTTCAAAATAGACGGGCCGACCGTGCGATAGTGCGAGCGTCGTCAGCTTGCCAGTGACAACGGGTTGTCGCCCGGTAATCGGTGGGGCAAGACCCGTGATGTGCGCGACGTTGACGACCGTGAAAAACAACAGCGATGCGGCAATCGCGCCGATGATGTTGACCGCGTTGCTGGCGGCGATCATCTCGCCCTTGCGTTCCTTCGGTGCCTTGTGTTGCAAAAGCGTGAACAGCGGCACGATGTAGAAACCGGTGAAGCAACCGATGGTGATAATGCAGCCGATGAGCACCGGAACGTTGTCGATGAACATCGCCGCCCCGACGAGCGCGAGGATCATGCCGACGGCCCCGAGCAGTACGAGCCGTAGTTCGACGCGCTGGCCGGAGAGCCACCCGGCGGCGGGGCTGCCGATGCCGATGCCGAGCGCCACGGTGCCCACGACGACGCTGGTTTTGAGTTCGTCCCAGCGCGGGTTTTGGCTTTCGCCGAGCATGTAAACCGCCGCACGCATGAAAGCGACGACGAAGGTGAAGAACGCAATCCCCCGTGCCGCAACCCGCAGATACGGGTCCGCGAACAACGCCCGTACGTTCGAGACAATCGGTGCGTAGATGTACGGCGGGAACGGTCGGGTCGGGTTCGCGGCGGGCATCTTGCGAATCATCGAACTCGCAATCGCACCGACGATCGCCAGCCCGAGCAGGATCGCACCGATTATGTACTCGTTCCCGAGGAACAGGTACGACAGGATGCCTCCGGACACCGTGCCCAGAATCACGGCAAGGAACGACAGTGACTCCAGCAGGCCGTTGCCTTTGGACAGCAGGTGCGGCGGCAATATCTCCGGCATCACGCCGTACTTTGCGGGAACGAAGAACGCCGAGTGCGTGCCCATGAGGAACACAGTGGCGAGTACGAGCCACGGGCCGAGCGTCGGTTCGCCGTGGCGACCGAGGTAGAAGCCGACGAGCGCAATCGCGGTAATGCCGATTTCCGCAACCTTCCAAAACATGAGCGCGTTGCGCTTCGAGTAACGGTCCGCCAGCCACCCTGCCACGGTGCAGAAGATCGCCCACGGCGCGTAAAACAGGATCGGCATCAGCGAGATCGCATCGCGTTCGCTCATCGTTTGCGTGTTGATGGCGTAAAACATCGCCGCCGCATGAATCGCCTGATCGTTAAACGCGGCGAGAAATTGCGCCACCAGCAGCCCGAGGAACGTGCGACTACCGAGCGTTCCCGTCGGCGTGCCAGATGTGAACGGGAGAGTCGTCGCGTCGGCCATTCTCGAATCCTAGATACAACGGTGAACCGCGAGGCGGAACGATGGTTAGGAAATTCCTTCCCATCGTTCCGCCTCGCGGCAGAAAATCGCACATCCTGCAACCTTACACTACGCCGAAATGCGCCCGCAGTTTACGAATCGCCTTATACTTTTCATCGCTGACCCGTTCGACCGTCGTGCCCAACTCGGTGGCGATCTCCGGCACGGCCCATCCGCCGACAGTCAGTTCGAGAATCCGCTGATGTCGGGGGCTAAGCACGGTCTGCGCCGCCAACGCGACTTCGTCCCGCCGCTCGCGGAGATCGTTGGCAACCTCCGTCTGCGAATCGGCGAAATCGTGCGTCAGTTCGTGGTATTTCCGCGTGCGTTGCGTCCGCTTCTTCACGGTGTCGATCGCACGCAGGAACTCCTTGCGTTCGTCGCCTTCGAGTGCCAGCACGTTTTCCCACTTCGTCGGCTCGACTCGCTCCAGCAGGCGGGTGAACACCTGTTGCGTGCAATCGCCCCAACGGTCGGCGGGCAGTCGCGCGTTCCGCCAGCACGCCTGGCAGTATCGGCTGATGTCGTTCACCGCTCCCGGACTGACTTCGCTGCCTTCCACGTTGCCCGTCGCCAGCGCCGTCATCGCCGTGCTGAGCACGACCGCTGCCATGATCGATCGGGATCGCGACCCCGACGGTAAAATTCGCTCCATGCCACAACTCCAGTCGAAAGGTGTCGGCCAATATCGACCGCTCACCAAGAATGATTATACCGGACACGGTGCGGTCGGCTTCTCGCATGCAGCGAAAATCGCTCGGGACGCAAAAGAAATTGCCGCAGAATCGCGAATCAACTTGCGGGTTGGGCAGAGTAGACTAGATTTGGCTTAACGCGATTGTCTTGTGATGCGTGTCGAATCTCGTGTAGGCCGTCGATGACCACCGCCGCCGAACCACTCTCCGAACTTCTCGTTAGCATCAACCATGCGTTTCCGGCCATGCGCTTGCGGGCAATCCGGGCGATCGGCAAACTCGGCAGTTCTGCACGCGATGCCCTGACGGCACTTTCCAATTCGCTCGACGATAACGATGCGAAAGTCCGGGAAGCCGCTGCCCAAGCAATTGGCCAAATCGGCCCCGAGGCATTGCCGCTACTGACGCAAATGTTGAAACACCCCGATAAATACATCCGTCGGAACGCGGTCTGGGCGCTCGGTAAACTCGGCCCGCTCGCCAAAGATGCCGCCAACGACCTCTGCATGGCGCTCCGCGACGAAGACCCGCGCACGGCGTCCGGGGCCGCGCAAACGCTCGGTTCGATGGGCACCGAAGCCACCGCCGCGATTCCGCCGTTAGCCGAAGCGATGCGTGGAACGAACATCGTGCTCTGCCGGTTGGCCGCGAAAGCGCTCAGCCAGATCGGTAACCCGGCACTGCCGACGCTCATCACGCACCTGAAGCACCACGACCCGTTCGTGCGTGGCGAAGCCGCCATGTCGCTCGGCTGGATGGGGCCAGCCGCCGCCGCCGCCGTGCAACCGCTCATCGATATTTTGCGAACGACGCAATCCAGAGGGCGGGGAATTCCCGGCGACTCATCGGGCGCGCATCAAACGCCGGCCACCGTCGTTACGCCAACCCCCGGCGATCAAGCGCCCGAAGATTCTACCCGTGCCAATGCGGTGCAAGCGCTCGGTCGCATCGGGCCGGATGCCGCATCCTCGTTGCCCTATCTGCAAGACGCGCTATCGGATTCGTCCGATCTCGTGCGGAAAGTGGCCGAAATTGCGGTGCGACAAGTCCAAGGAATGGCATAACTGCGACGCGTCAACCGACTTCGACTTCGGAGACTTCAAACAACCGGAAGCCACTGAAGATGCCCCAGATTTCCGCGAACTGTTCGTCGGAGAGTAACGGCGCGATCGCGTCCCACCATCCGACCCAGTCGCCGTAGTCGTAAAGATCCACCGGACGCGGCGCGCTCAACCCGAGTTTTTGCACGGCTAACACGATTTGCTGTTCGCTCATTCCGTTCGGCAAACGGTCGTCGTACAAGTCGAAAAGCCATGATAATGTGCAGGTTGATTTCCCACATGCGAGGCGAAACGGGTTGACGGTCCGCCACGCTCGTCGTTCGATTCTCTCACGAAATACGTCCGCATCGGCACGGTTTGCGAACGCTTTCAGCGGCACCCGCGAACCATTGTTGGCACTGTCATGATCGGTGATGAAACCGGATTCGCCGATGCAATCCCGCGTAACGAGATAGAGCGATTTGGACTTCAAACCCGGTTCGAGCGGAACTTCGAGAACTTCAAAATAGATCGCTTCATCGGTAGCGAGTTGCTCGCCATTGAGTGACCCAATGCGATCGACGTAGTCCAAATACTCGTATTCGTATTCGGTGTATTCGGTGTATTCGGCTCGCTGCTCGGCGTTCCGTCTTCGGCAGTGCGATTCGGCCTTGCGTTTGTCGGTAAATGCGATCTGAACAATGCCGCCCTCCGGATCCGCTTCCCCATACGTCTCGTCGATACAAGTAAACTGGATTTCCACGACCACGTAAACTTTCGCGTCGGCCGATTCGTCGACCACGTCGAAAAATCGCACTTTGTCCATAACTTCCCAGACCGTCGCGCGTTCGGAGTCGCTTAAGGTGCCGATGTTCTGCGACCACCACTCTTCCCATTCGAGGGGCGTCGGATCGCGTTCGTCGGTCCGCACCGGCGGTTCGATTCCGTGATCGAGCAACCAGTCGTGCAGCCGCGGCGCATCGAGCGACGACCGATAAAACATCGTGTTGCCGTAGCGAAACGGGTTCGCCGGCCACCGCGTTTCCTCCTCACGACGGCGACAATCGGCGATAGCCCATTCGTAATTCGCGAACGTCGCCACCACTTCCGTACGTTCCGGAATCAACCAGTAGAACGATTCTGCCGGGTTCACCCAGGTACGTTCGCGAACGAGATAATGTCGGCTCGACATGGCGAATCCTTAGCACGAATCCAGTAACTTCTCCGCAAGTTTTTATAAGATAAGGTATGGCAACCGTTCGCAAGGAATTTACGTTTTACGCAACTCGAACATGAATCGTTCCGCGTGGCGATTCCACGGCCAACGGCCGATGATCTCTGCGCGATAGCCGAGCATGTTCGCCAATTCGAGGAAGCGTTCCGCGTTCACGACCATTTCGCCGCGGTGCCCCGCCGCTCGTTCGACCAACGGCGAGGTGATCGCGTCGGCGATTATCGCGCCCGTTGGTTTCAGTAAGCGTCGGGCTTCGGCCAATAAGAGTGCGGTTTCGTCGAGAAATGTGTGCGTGAAGACGCTGAAGAAAATCGCGAAGTCGAATGCGCCCGCACTGGCATCGAATGGCACCGTCGTCGTGCCGCCCTGACGGAACGCGAAGTTCTTGCGGCGGAAGGTTCGCTGGCAAAAGTCGATCGCTTCCTTACCGATGTCCGTTCCGAAATACGCACCGCGATCCGTGAGATAATCCTTCATCGCGCTGGCCATTTGCCCGGTTCCACAACCGATGTCGAGGAGGCGCGAATCCGGCGTCAGCCCCCGCTTTACCAGCATTTCCAGGCGCTCGCGCGAGGATCGTTCGTACTGTTCTTTCGAGTGATACGCACCGACCACCCACCAATGGTTGTCGTCGAGGTTCGCAGTGCGAAAGACTTCGCGATAGTCGATGTCGGTCGTACGCGGGCCGATTACGGGCACCGGCAATCGGACGGCCTTCGATTCGGAATGCACTTCGGCAAACGGTACGTCGTCGACTCGAACGAAGTCGATTTCCAAAGTGAAATCGCCGACGACATCGGGTGTCGGAACGGTGAGTGTCAGCGATTGCGGTTCGCCGGGGAACAGCGTGCGCGGCAGTGCTGCGAATGTCGGAGGCAGATCGAACGGATCGTTTCGACATGTGAGCCAACGGCTGCGTAGGCGAACGGGTTGGTGGCCCGTCGAATGCCAAGGAACACCCGAGCGGTTCTGCACTTTTAAGTTCAAATGACAACGCGAACCCGCTTCGAGGCAGGGTGGCGGATCGAGCAATACGACCTCCCCGCGACACTCGTTTGCGGGAAGGTCGGAACTCGAAGTGGAGTTGAGTATCGAGCGTTTGATCGCTCGTACGAACTTCCAGGCGGCCGTCGATTTCACTACTTGCATCATGCTCGATCTCCTCGCATCGCGAATCTCCCGCAAGGTAACGGTCCGGCGAAGGCGGGGTCAAGTGGAATGATCTTCAGGGGTATCCCTCGTATCCCTCAATCCCCCGGTATCCCTTGGATTTTGGCGAATGGTTCTGCGTAAACTCTTTCACGCTCATGCGGTACACGAACCCCGGAGGCAGGGATGCCGACTTTGACCATCGAATATGCGACGGAAGCGGAACGCCTGCGGTACGAAAGCGCCGTCGCTTACGTGCAGGAGATGGCGCGGCTCGGTGCCACCGCCGCTCCTGGCACGGTGATTGACGCCTGCGAAACCTTCGCCCTCGACGCCGGTCGAAAACTCTTGCGGGAGAATTTGCAGGCGACCGTCCAGGCGCGGGCCGACGCCGAAAAAAAAGTCCCGGCGACCGCCCGAAGGGGCGTCGCGCCCGCGGGCTGACCACGGCCCTGGGGCCGGTGAGCGTGAACCGCGAATACTTCTGGAATGCGGACGGCGGCTCGTTCCGGGCCGATGCCGTACTGGGGATCGACGGGCCCGCACCCGCCAGGCGATTCGGCTCATCACGTTGGCGGCGGTGGACAATTCGTTCGCCCGCGCGCAATTCATCCTCAGTGAGTTTTGAGGTTGGACCATCGACGACGAAACGATCCGGCGGACGACGCACGCGGAGGCGAAGCGCGCTTCGGCCGAACGCCCGATGCGGGCGGATGCGACCCGGTTCGCATCGGCACCGGGCGAGATTGAAATCTTGATCGACGCGGGGAAGGTCAATACCCTCGACGGCTGGCGGGGCGTGAAAATCGGCTTAGTTTTGAGGCGGGAAGTGGGTAACCCGGCGACGCCCGCGCAGTGGGACACTCGCCGGTTGCCCCACCCGACGATCCAGACGACCGTTGCGGCCATCGAAGAGTGCGGTGAATTCGCAACGCGGATGCGGGCCGAAACGGATCGGTTGCATGCGACGAGTGACACCGGGGTGTCGGTTCTGGGCGACGGGGCCGAATGGATCTGGAATCTGTCCGGGACCGTCGTTTCCGCAAGCGGTCCACGTCCTCGATGTCTACCACGCACTGGAACATGTCGGCGACGCCGCGAAAGCAATTTGGGGTGTCGGGACCGAGGCGTGCAAGGTGCAGATGGAATCGGGCCGGGTGGCGGTGTTGACCGGTGGGAAAGTGGGGCTGGAACTCTGGTTGGGCGCGGCCTTCGCCGAAGTCCCCGCAGGCATCGACCCCGAGCCGCTGGTCGGGATGGCGGCGTACTTCGCCAAGCACCCGACGCGGCTGGATTACGCCGGGCGATTGGCGGCGGGCCGGAGCATCGGCAGCGGTGCGGTGGAAGGATCGATCAAACAAAACGTGAACTTGCGGCTGAAGCGAAGCGGGGCACGCTGGAAGGCGGAGCACGTCGGCCCGTTGGTCGAACTCCGCGCGCTCAGTCACGAACCCGAATGGCAAAACCTCTGGACCGCTGTTTGAACGACGCCCAAAACAAAAGGGATACCCATCTTCCGAAATGAAACTCGGGTTGTTGCGGTTTTGCCGATTCGAGTAGAGTTCCAAACTAACGCAGAATGAGCGACAACAGATCGAGGAACAGCGGCATGGATGCCGAGCCATTATCGGCAGACGATTTCGTCGTTTACCTAGAAAAGGTGATCGAACCGTATACGGGCACGACGCTCCTCGGGTTGGGCGGCTACGCGCCGATCACATCGGAGCCGTTGCGAATCGAAGTTCGTTACGATGGCGAAACGGCATCGATTGCACGCATGACGATCGTCGATTCGGAATCTCGCGTTCACTTCACGACGCAATTGCCGTTCGAGCCGAGCGTGGGCCGCATCCGCGTGGTGGCCTGCGATTCCGTCGGCGAACTGGTACTCCGCGATGTCTCGGTAAACGAAGTCGGACAACGCGAAGAAACGATTGCCGTTGGCAACAACGGCATCGTCACCCGATTGCTCGGCATCGCGAAACGGGGTAGCAAGAGTATCTTTAGCGGCGAAATCTTCTCTCCGCGTCGCTGGTGGGCACGTACGAATCGTATGTCCGAATTGCTACTTCGGGTTAAGCAAAAAATCCGCATAAAGTTACTGCTTAGACGCTTTCCGGGCCGCACCGTTCACGATGCATTTATCGCAAATACTGCGGCTGCACCAGACGACGTTCGATTCGCGTATCGACCGAAGATCAGCGTCTTGCTGCCGGTCTATAACGTCGAACCGAAGTGGTTTTTGAAGGCGGTGCAATCGGTTCGCGATCAGCATTACGACAACTGGGAACTGTGCATCGCCGACGATTGTTCGACCGATCCGCAACTGCGGAAAGCGTTCGCAACGTTGAGCGATGACGCACGAATTCGCTTCGTGTCTCGCACGGAAAACGGCCACATTTGTGCGGCCACGAATAGCGCCGCCGACCTGGTGACGGGCGAGTTCATTGCCCTCCTCGATCACGATGATTTGCTTGCACCGCAGGCATTATTCGAAATCGTGCGTCGGCTTCAGACGAAACTCGATACCGATATTATATACTCCGACGAAGACAAAATCGATGCGGCCGAACGCCGATACGATCCGCAGTTCAAGCCCGATTGGTCGCCGGAGTTATTGCTGAGCTACAACTACGTCAACCACTTTACGTGCATCCGCAAGAGCATATTTGAAAGCGTCGGACGGTACCGCATTGGCTACGAAGGTTCGCAAGATCACGACCTGCTTTTGCGCGCGACCGAATGCACGAATCGCATCGAGCACATCCCGCAAATTCTCTACCACTGGCGGGCGTTGCCGAGTTCCACGGCCACGGCGGCGGGCGTCAAAACCTACGTGCATACTGCCGGGCGGCGAGCCGTCGAAGACGCACTGCGACGGCGGGGTGTCAGTGCCATGCTCGAAGTGCCCGCGTTCGCACAAAAGCTCGGGCTGCCGATTCTGCAACTCGCCGGAACGAGCGATGGTCCGAGAGTGGCAGTGATCGTTCGCGGCGCGACAAACGAAGCGATACGGGTGATTGAAACGGGCACCGATTACCGCAACTTCACAGTCTATTCCGAGACGGGTGGAGACGAAGATTACCTGCTGTTCCTCGAAGCCGGCGTTGTGCCGCGATCGTCGAACTGGCTCTCGCAATTGATGGCATATGCCACGCTGCCGGGCGTCGGTGTGGTGGGTGCGCGACTCGTCGATTCGCACCGCACGACCGCATCCGCAGGCATCGTATTGGGTCTGTACGACGGCATCGCACCGGCGAGTGCCTTCTGCGGATTACCTGAGAATCAAGTGAGTTATTATTTCTACGCGGAAGTATCGCGCAACGTGGCCGCCGTTGGTGATGGTTGCTTGCTGACTTCGCGAACCGCGTTCGAGCGAGTCGGTGGCTTCGATAATTTGCGATTTCCGCAGACGATGCGCGATGTCGATTACTGCTCGCGAATTCGGGCCGCAGGCTACCGTTGCGTGTCGGTCGGTGGCGTCGAAATGCAAGTGTCGGAAGTGGCACCGCGACAAAACGATCCGCTCGAACTGGCCGCGTTCTTTAATCGAAACGGACGATCGATCGACCCGTACTCCAACCCGAATTGTTCGAGCCGCACGCCGTTTGAACCCGCGAATGACAGTGGCATGTCATGGCACTCGGCAACGCGCGAACCGCTTCGCGTTTTGGTCGGCGCACATAACCTGAACTCGCCAGAAGGTGCGCCGCGTTACCTTTCGGAAATCGTCCTCGGTTTGCAGGCACGCCACGCGATTAAGCCAACGATTCTCTCGCCACTCGGCGGAGCAGGCGAAGCGGTGTATGCAGCGGCGGGGGTGTCGACGACGATCTTGGACGAGGCATGGAGCCGGCGGTTCGTCGATGGCGCGTGGTCGCCGCGCGAGTACGAAGCAGTACAGGTTGCGTTGCGAAAACAACTGAAATGCAAGTCGCCGGACGTCGTTGTTGCGAATACGCTGCTGACGTTCCCGCTCGTCGAAGCGGCCGCACAGCTCGGTATCCCCTCGGTCTGGATCATTCACGAAAGCTACTCGACGGAACATCTTCGTCGCCTATTTCCAGCGTTCGCGAAGGGCCGCATCGAGACGGCATTCCGACTAGCGACGCGCGTCGTGCCGGCCTCGCACGACACGGCAACGCTGTTCCGACACCACGATGTCAGTAAGAATTTTCGCATCATCCACAACGGCATCGACCCGAAACCGTTCGACGATTATTGCCGTCGAGTGTCGCGTGAAGACGCGTCACGACAACTGCCGGGCGACCGCGACAAAAAACGCATTCTCTCGGTCGGCACCGTCTGCGAGCGCAAGGGCCAGCACACGCTGATCGAAGCCGCCGCGATACTGTCTCGTACCCGCAACGACTTCGTTTGCGACCTCGTCGGCGTACGCGATTCGGTGACCTATGCGAGCTACGTTCGCGAACTCGTGCGGCGAAATCGCCTGGAAAACGTGGTCAATCTAGTAACCGAGACGGATCGCGTCTGGCCGTTCTACCGTGCGGCGGACATCTTCGCGTGCACATCGCACATGGAGACGTTTAGCCGCTCGATCCTCGAAGCCGAGGCGTTCGGGTTACCGATTGTGTCGACGCCGTGCGAAGGAATCGCGGAGCAAGTCTACTGGGGTTTCAACGCGCTGCGGTTTGAAATCGGCGACGCGAATCGTCTGGCGACGCAGATCGCACGCTTTCTCGACGATGACGAATTTCGCAAAAACGCCGGGCTGCGGTCGCGTGCCGCTTTCGATAACCACAAGACTTACGATGAGATGCTCGATCAATACGAAACGACGTTACGGTCGGTGGCGAACGTCCGCAATCTGCAACCCGTACAAAAGGTGGCCGCACGTTGCGCGGCATGAGGGAACCGATGACCGCACTCCAAACAATCGGGCGACGGATGACTTTTGCCCTGTATCGCAAGCTTTCTGCGCCGATCCGCAACCGCTACCGGAAGTTCGTCGATTACTGTCGCGATGAAACCGATGCGACATTTTTCGACATCCACGACCTGCGGAAATTCAATCGCAGCCTCGCCGGTTGGGGTGTCGCCCCACTTGCGTTAGACCGCGACGCGGCCGAAAGCGGTGTCGCCGACGCGGCCCGTTTCGTCGTCAGTTTGCTTGCGAGTCATCCCGCACTGCATCGGCGCTTCCCGCAAGCGTTGTCGAGTGGAGTCGATGGCGAGTTCGCAAAATGGCTTTGCAATTCGGGCTTATCGACGATTGCCGTCGATCATATCCGCGAAGCGTTCGAGGCCGATCTCGGTGCGCGGGTGCGTCGCGTATTCGAACTGCGCGAAGATTTACGTGGCGTGTGGCCACTCGCACTGACGCCGAAACAGCGCGGCGAATACCTCGGTTGGCTGATGTCGTACGGCAAAAACGACTTCCAACTCAGCGAAGAATCGGTGTTGTGGTACGCTTTTGAAACCGACGAAGATCCTGCGTGTGGCTTGGTCGCCAGTTTACGGTTGCACCCCGAATGGCAGGCTGCCGTGCCGCACGGCCTGACGCGATTCGGTTGGAATGAACTTAAAACGTGGGTCGGCAAACGCTACGGATTCGACTGTCGTTGGCTGAAACGCGCATCGTACATTCCCGAGTGCGGGTCGTGGGACGAGCTGCGCGCGTGGCAGATCGCGAAGCCAAATATCGTCGGCGAACTACCCGAGAATGCCGATGCGGTGGCGGCGTGGGTGGCCGCACGACCCGCAGCGCGCACGATGTCTGCGCATGAAATTTCCACGTTACAGCGCGAAATTCGCGAGGGTGTGCCCACGCAACTCGGCGTGAATGTGATCGGCCTGTTTCGCTACACGTCGGGCTTACAACAAGCGGTGCGGAGTACGGTCGAGTCACTGACACGGTGCGGCGTACGCACGACGCTCCGCGATTTCCCCGTACTTTTCCTACGCGAGCCGCGCAACAAAACGGCGTTCGATGGCCTCGAAAACTTTGACGTGACGATCTTGAACACGGGTATCGACGTGCCCGTTGCGGAGGCGTATCGCAAGTGTGGGCTGCACCCGCGCGCGGGGGTTCACCACATCGGCATCTGGTGGTGGGAACTCGAAACGCTGCCAGCCACGTGGCATGATCGCGGCGATGGCGTCGATGAAATTTGGGCACCGACCGAGTTCATCGCACAGGCGATGCGGACGGCGTTTCGCAAACCCGTGTACCCGATGTTGCCCGGCGTTTCGCTGTCGCCGTTCGTGCCATTGCCGAAGTCGGCGTTCGGACTCGACCCCGCGAAAACGACGTTCGCGTTCGTGTTCGACATGAACAGCCGAATGCAGCGGAAAAACCCGCTCGGGCTGATTCGAGCTTTCCGCAAAGCCTTCCACACCGATGAAGCCGTCGAACTGGCAATCAAAGTGTCGCCGCCAGAAACGTATTATAAGGAGCAATGGCGAGAACTTCGCGAAGCGGTCGATGCCGCTGGCGTCACGCTGATCGATCGCGTGCTATCGCGTTCGGAACTGCTCGCGTTACTGAATGCGTCTGACAGCTATGTGTCACTCCATCGTTCGGAAGGCTTCGGTTTAACCTGTGCGGAAGCGATGTTGCTCGGCAAACCGGTGATCGCGACGGCGTACTCGGGCAACCTCGATTTCATGACACCCGAAAATAGTTTGCTCGTGCCGTACCAGCGAATGACGTTGCTGGAAGACATCGACCCCTACCCGCGCGGGGCGGTTTGGGCCGACCCGGACCTCGACCGTGCGGCGGAGTGTATGCGTTTCATCCACGACAACCCGGCGAAGGCGAAAGCCCTCGGCGAACGTGCGAAGCGCGAAGTGGAGGCGACACTTTCGCCGATCGCAGCAGGGAAGCGGATGGTCACGAGGCTCGAACAGATTCGTCGCGAACGCGATCATTCGGTGTGATTTCGCCTATTCCCGAAGGTAGTTCGACGCGAAACCGACTGCCTTTCCCGGCCTCGCTTTCGACGTGAATCGCGCCGCCCAGTTGCGCGACGTACTCTTTGACGATGGCGAGGCCCAAACCCGCATGAACGCCGGTGGCCGTACGCGACGCATCCGCGCGAAAGAATCGCTCGAACACCCGCGCGACCACCTCGGGCGACATGCCGATGCCCGTATCGGCCACTTCAAAGCAAACGGTATCGTGGCGAATTCGTTCGACGAACAATTCGACGCGACCGCCAGGCGAGTTATACTCGATCGCGTTGTGCAGCAAGTTCGTCAGCACTTCGCGTAGCTTATCCGCATCGGTTTCTAGCTCGATGCCATAATCGGCATGAATCTGAAATTGAAGCCCCTGCGACTCGGCCAGCGGACGAATAATACTCACGCAACGTTCGACGAGTTCCCGCGCATCGACCCGCACTTTCGCCACCGTCGTCTGGCCCGCGTCGATGTAAGCGAGCGTCATGACGCGCTCGACGAGTTGGCCGAGTTGCTTCGTAATTACGCGGCATTCGCCGAGCGTTTGCTTGTACTGTTCGGCACTTCGCGGCTTGCGAAGTGCGACGTCGAGCGTCGTTAAGAGCGCCGCCACGGGCGTACGCAGTTCGTGTGAAATGTCCGCAACAGCCTGCTTTTCGCGGTCGAAGGCGTGTTTCAACTGATCGAGCGTTTGCGTGAGATGTTGATGGATCGGCAGGAGTTCTTGCGAAAGCTCGTCTTTCTCGACGGGCAGCGAAAAGTCTTTTTCGGTTACGCCGCGCACCGCATTCGTGAGTGTGTGGAGTGGCGTCATTCCGCGGCGAATTAAGATCGGCCCACCTACCAATAGCGCCGCAAACGTCGCGGCTCCCGTGGTGGCCAACGTGATGCGGACTGCACTTTGCGTACGGGCAGTATCTGCGGAGAGGCCGTCCTTTTGTTCGGTTTCGTCGGCGTGAATCGTCGCGATGATCTCATTCAATTCGGCAATCGGCCGCGCAACGTGGATGTACACCCCCGGCAACGGGTCGGGTGGCGGCGGCGGGGTACTGCGGTTCGGCTGCGGTACTGGTCCTGGTGGAGTTCGTGCAAAATTCGACATTAAGAACGGCAATACCGTCTTGATGACGACGCGGCGGCCGACTGCCCCGCCCGGTAAATTCACATCGTCGTGGAAATGGTCGCCGAGCGACAATCCAAACTTTGTCGGTTCAAATGGCAGCGTGTAGTTACCGAGATTCGCCGAGCGCCGCACGCTGTTCGCCGAACTATTGAGTTGAATGAATTCTTGTGCGCGATCGTCTTCGTCGAGTTGTTTCAGGAACAGTTCGTCGAGTTTCAGGCTCGAGAAATACGCCCGCATAACCGGGTAATATAGTGGCCCTGGGTTACGCCGTCCCGGTGCGCTGACGGCAAGCCACACGGCGGGCGAAATGGCACCGACGGGGCCGGTCATCATTCCGGGCATCGGTATGAGGCCGAGTGGCGGCGCGTTGATGACGAGTTGAAACTTCCGCGATTCGACGTTGGCCTGAGCGATGTATTCGTTGTTCGCCGTCTTCCCGACTAACCGAGCATGCGCGAGCAGTTCGCGGTCGAACTTCTCGCGTTCGTCCCGTATTCGTTCTTCCGCACGTAGGCCAATCGCCTCGGCGGCGGCTTGTTCTTTTTCCATCAGTGCGCGGCTACTGACGCGATCCGCAAGTACGCCGACCACACCCAATCCGAGTGTGAGCAACAACAGAAAATACATGATGAGCGACCGCTGAATGGATCGCATAGATAGGGTACCGTAAGTGTAATCGCCTGAAATTGATTCGTAATCTCAAGTAGGCGACATCAATACACGAATCACAAACAAAACATTAACCGCAGAGGGCGCAAAGTACGCAAAGAAGAACAATAATGGGATCATTCGGCCTGGTTTCAATTGCGGCGATTTTGGGTAGCAGGGAATGATTCCACCACTTACCCACCCACCCATCCGTGGACTCATTGCCGAATTTCGGAACCAACCTA
>JAYVQG010000340.1:0-17093 GCA_043757025.1 Limnoglobus sp. | reverse complement strand
GCGATACAGCTCACTCGCCACGCGATCTGCCCGCAATGGAACTACACGATCCGCCCACATCCGAAGCTCACGGAGTAATTCTTGGACAGGTACTAAGAAACCAACAATAAATTCTACTGTATCGTTATCGTCTTAGCTCGTTATTTACTGGTGGCGGCAGGTTACGTCTGCGATAGCGGTAGTAGCGTGCCGATTCGATTCACTGCAACCAGCGGGTCGCGCGGCGTTGTGCGTTCGCAGGACGGTTGTAGCCGAGAAACTCTTCCAGCAGGCTGGCGATCAGGTCGCGCAGACGTGGAACCGTCAGTGCCGGCGTGTACATTTTTTTCCCCGCCGCGCGGCCTCGATGAGGAACCACGCGGAGACGAGTGACAATGCAATATGATGATGCCATCCCGTCCAGTTCCGCACCTGGTAGTCGCCCAGACCCGCTTCGCTCTTGCCGCGTCGAATGCACTCCTCGATCCGGTGCTCGGCTTTCGTGACCCGCGCCATTTCCTCCATCGGTGCATCGACCGAACCGGTGTGATCCAATCGGTTGATGAGCATGAGAGTCTCCGGTTTGAGAACGGAAAAAACCGGAAGTCGGTGGAGGAGTCGGCATCGGTATCAGCCGTCCCAACGGGATCACCGGGCGAACTCACGTCCGTCAGGTGTCACCAAACGAAAGGTCCGAAAACGCTCCTCGACCCAGTCGCCCCAACGAGCCGAGCCGTAACGCGCTCGCGCATCAGTTACATAACGGGTTTCGTCGCCGACTTCCGTACTCTCAGCCTAGTGCGCCGCACCCACGTTCCCGGCCTACAGGCTCGGCGATCCGCCGAAGAGGAGTGCCCCAGGAACTTCATTTGGCGGCGAGCGGTAACCCGCCCTTCTCTTTCCGTAATTCCTGTTTCCTCGCGGCTCGCTCTGTTACGGAACTGTTGCGCCGACCCCTCCACGCCGCAGGTATACTTGCGGTGTTCGATGTCACATCCACCCGGATCGAGAGGTGCGTCATGTTCCGTATCCGTTTGGCCGTACTCGTGTTGATAATCGCGTGCTGTAACAGCCGTGCGGAACCGGCGGCTCCGCTCGGGGCGCTGTCCAAGATGCCGGTCAAGGAAGTCACGGTGTTCAAGGACGGACATGCCTACGTCATCCATCAGGGAACGATGCCCGTCGATGCCTCGGGGAACGTGCTCCTCGACTTGCTACCCAGTCCCGTGTTGGGGACGTTCTGGCCGTACAGCCTCGATAAGAAAGCGACACTTCAAAGTGTCACCGCAGGTCGGCGGCGCGTCAAAGTCGAACGCACCGCGGTCACGTTACGCGAGTTGATCGAAGCCAACCTCGGTGCGGAAGTCGTTATCTCCGAAGGCGTGAAGCCCGCGTATCCGGCGTCGATCGTGCGGTTTCTCTCGCGGTCGTCGGAAGAACTCGACGCCACCTTTCCGCCGACCGGCACCGAGCACGTGCCGATTAAGGGAAACATTCTGCTGCTGAAAACCATTGATGGCACGCGGGCCGTACCGGTCGAGCACATCACCGATGTCAAGTTCGTCGGCAAATACGACACCAAAGTGAGCGAGGAGGAGTTTCGCAATTTGCTGACGATGAAGCTCGATTGGGCCGGTCAACCACCGGCGAACTCGGCCGAGATCGGCATGGCCTACGTGCAGAAAGGTATTCGCTGGATTCCCAACTACCGAATCGAACTCGATGCCAACGGAAAAGCAACCGTTAAACTCCAGGCGACGCTGCTGAACGAGTTGACCGATCTGAAAGACGCCACCGTCAATCTCGTCATCGGCGTGCCGTCGTTCTACTTCAAGGAGACGACCGACCCAATCGCACTCACGGGGGCACTCGCCCAACTTTCGACGTATTTTCAAACCGATGCTTCGACGCAATACGCGATGAGTAACTCGATGATGACGCAAGTCGCGCGGGGTGGCGAAGTGCGTAAAGGCACTGCCGCGCCCGTGAATCTCGGGCCGGAAATCGGCGTGGCTGGCAGCCAGAACGAGGATCTATTCGTGTTCACCGTCAAGAACGTAACGCTCGCCAAAGGGCAGCGAATGGTGTTGCCGATTTCCCAACACACGCTCGAATACAAGGATCTTTACACGCTCGACGTTCCCTACTCGCCACCGCAATCGTTCAAACAACATCCGAATAACGCGCAAGCCGCCGAACTCGTGAAGCTGATGAGCGAGGCGAAAGTCATGCACAAGTTACGGCTAACGAACGGCAATGCCCAACCGCTGACGACGGCTCCGGCACTGATCCTGCGCGACGGCAAAGTCCTCGCGCAGGCGATGATGACCTACACCTCGAAAGGTGGCAGCGTCGATCTGACGCTAACGACGGCCGTCGATGTGCGGGTCAAGAAGAAAGATAAGGAGACCAAGCGGACGCCGAACGTGGCCAATTTCAACGGCGAATCATTCTGGCGAATCGACATCGCGAGTTCGCTCGAACTCACGAATCAGAGCAACAAGCCGATTGAAGTCGAAGTGACCCGCTACGTTTTGGGCAACGTCGATAAAGCGGGCGAGGGCGCGAACGCGGAGATGGTGAACTTGTTGGAAGACGACGAGGGGTTGAACGTGGCATACCGGCCGGGCTGGTATGGCTATTACTCTTGGCCCGTCTGGTGGAGTCACTTCAACGGCGTCGGCCGCGTCACCTGGACCGCAAAGCTGGCACCGGGCCAGAGTGTCAATCAATCGTACGAATGGCATTACTTCTGGCGATGAGACGGTTGGAATTAGCCGCAAAGCGCCACTTCAGAATTGCTTACACGTTATTGCGATCTGATTTAATCGAGAGTGCCGACTTCACCGCCGTTGGCTGTGACGGCAGCCCAGAATGTTTCTGGAGCAACCCCCGGCCCGACGGTGCGAACGCTGCCATCGAACATTGCAACCGGTAAACCCGCGGAAAACGGAGTCTGCGGGAGAAACAAGTCGGCTGTGCCTGGAATGTCTGAGGGGCCATGAAGAGGCCTAACCTGAAAAGTCGCGCCCGCCCGGCTCGGCAAAGTCTTTTTGGTGACCGGGTCGAGCACGGGAACGACATCACCCCAGCCTGCATCGGCAAAGGACGCCCGTCGAACTCCATAAACGCTGCTATTACATTTCCCGTTTACTTCGCTCATGCCCAACAAAGAGGCGGGCGGGGCGGGTTCGTCAACTTTCGTAATAGGATTCGTGTTCCATCCCTGAGTTGAGCCGCCATATCTCGAATGATATCGTTCACAGTAAGCGATCGTATTTGCTGTTCCGTCCGTGATACCTAGCGGGAATTTCACCGGCCCCGCAAAACCGACCATGTTGTACGCATAACTGGTCGGCGCGCCGGGTGTGTGGCCACGTTTCATAATCTCGAGTGGCCATAGTAATTCTGGAGAAGGATCGCCAGGGCTGATGAGCAATGACTGGCGACCTTCGCATTGTAATTTTTCATTAGAGGCTGGGACAAGCGATTGACCTTGAATCACTCGGTATGAAAAGGTTAACGGACAACCAAGCAGTGAAAATCCCTCATAGGCTTTTGCTTGTTCCCGGTAGCTCTTGGGATTCGTGGGCTCTGGGTAACCTCCGATAAAATCCTCGAGCGTCGCGCCGACTTGATGATTGCCGAGTATGATTTGACGCAAATTGTTAATCGATTGGGCGCGGCTTGCCGACTCGCGAACTTTTTGTGTAGCCGGCAGCAGTAAGCCGATCAGAAGACCGATGATTGCAATCACAACGAGGACTTCGATCAGGCTTTTTCCATTCCTCATGAACATATCAACTCCTGTAAAAGCGAGAGATTTCGCATTTACCACAATGGTGCAACTGCTGCCGCCTGCGATGTCATCATTCCAAAGATGTTTGGTTTACGCAACTGAGCGCGTACGTATTTCATTGGGGTACCTGGCGGAATTGGGTCGTTGAGAGTTCAACCATAATTATAGCCGGCTGCCGTCCATGCGTCGATCGCTCCAACGGCTAACGGACCGTCGTTGCGATCTTCGCCAGGTTCATGAGCGGATCCCACGCGAGGCCCCCAACGATGGTCAACGCGGCGAGTACACCCACATACATGGCGGCCCCCGTCGAGTTGCCGAGTGGGCTGGCTTCACTCGGTTCGTCGAAGCCGATAATTTTAATTAACTTCAAATAATAACCCGCACTGAGAACCGCATTCAACACGCCCACACCGAACAGCACCGTGAACAGCGTGCCCAACCACGGGTGCCCGATGGCGGTGTACTCGGCACCGGTTCGGTACACTGCGGCAAACAATGCGAACTTCCCTGCGAACCCGGCGAGCGGCGGTAACCCGAGCAAGCTGAGCAGGAAGATCGCCATGCTGATACCGAGGATTGGCGAACGTGAGATGAGGCCACGGAATGAGGTGATGTTCTCCGAGCCGGTCCGGTTCCGCACGATGGCCACCACCGCGAACGCGCCGAGTGTCATGAGCATGTAGCCGATGAGATAGAAGAGCAGCGCGGCCCCGGCGGCGGGTTTGCACGTGGCGAGTGCCATCAGCATGTAACCCGCATGGGCGATGGTCGAGTAGCCGAGCAGGCGTTTCGCGTTCGTTTGACCGAGTGCGGCGAGGTTCCCCACCGTGGCTGTGATCGCGGCGAGAACGGCAATCGCGATGCCGATTGTCTCTGCGAAAGCGAACGGCGACACGAAGCCAAATGCGGCGTAAAAGGCTTGCAACAAGCGGAACGTCAGCGCCACGGCGGCCGCCTTCGACGCCACCGCTAGCACCGCACCGACTTCCGGAGCCGCCCCTTCAAAGACATCCGGCAGCCAGAAATGGAACGGCACCGCCGCGAGTTTGAAGCCCAATCCGCACAACAGAAACAGCGTACCCGCCGCGAGCGGAAGGTCGATGCCACCGGTTTTCAACAGGTCCGCATAGCCCGCCATGAGGGTGGGTAAGTGCCCGCTGCCGAACCGCCCCGCCAGCAGGCTGATGCCGTAGAGCATCACGCCCGATGCCGCCGCGCCGTAGACCACGTACTTCAGCGCCGATTCGCTGCCCTTCGATTTGCCCTTCAAGAACCCCGCAAGAACGTAGCTCGGCAAACTCGCCATCTCGATTGCCAGGAACACGATGAGCAGATGATTCGCACTCGACATCAGCATCATGCCGAGAATGCCACCGAGTAGCAGCACGGTGAAGTCGGCGGAATCGTCGGCATCGGGAAGTCCCGTAATGCGAGTGAGTACGAGAGCGAGTAGCAGGAACAACAGCAGGAAGCCGCGAAAGAAACAAGCGAACGCATCGAACCGCAACAGACTGCCAAACGCCTCCGCACCGCCGATGCCATCGGAATACGCGAGCCACTGGACGACGACCCACGCAAGCCCGATCCCCGCCGCGACCAACCCGTACGAAGTCGCATGCGCCTGAAATCGCTTCGGCAACAGCCGCGAAACGAGCGAAACTACGATCCCCACGCAGAGCGCAAGTTCGGGCACGAACAGCAACAGATCGCGATTCACGCCATTTTGTAACTGCGAGAAAGCAAGGGCATCGGGAAACATCGTCGGTAATCTCCAGCGGTCAGCCAATCCTAACTGTTTCTTACGGAAAGCGACGCTATCAACGAACCTGCTATTTTGTACGCATGTTCATTATCATGTCCCCATTGACTCCACCACTTACCCACCCACCCTTCCCTGGACTCATTCCCGAATTTCGGAACCAACTATGCCCACCAACGACTTACGTCCGATTTCAATGGACTCGCTGAACGACGGAACCAAACTTTTGACGGCAAACTGGCTGTGGCACGGCTACCTTGCACCCGGCGATGTCACGCTGCTCACTAGCATGTGGAAGACCGGCAAAACCACGCTCCTCGCCGGGCTGCTCCAACAACTCGGCACGGGCGAACTGTTCGTCGGGTGCAAAACTTCGCGCGGTCGGGCGTGGATCGTTTCCGAAGAATCGCTCGAACAATGGCGCGAACGCAATCGCATATTACCGCTCGGCGGACACGTGCAATTGCTCGCGCGGCCCTTTCGCGGTCGCCCGACTTCGGACGAATGGAACCGGCTCATCGACCAAGCCACAGAAGCCCGCGTGCGCGGCGAACTCGATCTGTTCATCGTCGATCCGCTCGCATCGTTTCTGCCGGGCCGTTGCGAATCGGATGCGAGTACGCTATTGGAAGCATTGCAGCCGTTACATCGACTCACGAATGCCGGTGCGGCGGTGTTGTTGCTGCACCATCCGCGAAAAAAGGCTTCCGAAGCCGGTAGTTCTGCACGCGGGTCGGGGGCACTCTTGGGCTTCGTCGATGTGTCGCTCGAACTGACACGCTATAGCAAACTGAAGTCCGACGCGAACCGACGATTGATTCTCGCGCAATCGCGGCGACTGGAAACGCCGCCCCGATTGTCCTACGAATGGAACGCCTCAACCGGCGAGTTTCGCATCGTGGGCGACCCGCGCGAACGGCAGTTCGAGGAGAATTGGCAAACGGTGCTATCGATCTTGAAGATGCGAACCGTCGCAATCACGCACAAGGAGATTCGCGAGAACTGGCCATCGGACCTGGAGCGACCCAGCGAGAGCGCTCTGTACGACTGGCTGAACCACGCCCATGCGCTGAAGCGCATCCGCCGCGACGGTCAGGGCACCCGATCCAGCCCGTGGGGCTACCGAATGGAGAACGAAGACGACAAGTATTGGGACCGCGGCGAGTTACCGCCGATCCGGTTGTGATAAGCGTAGGGAACTGCCCAAGTTCGCCTTGCGAATATGTTCTTCGTGAATAGGTTATTTATATAAAGTTTTGAAACGACCGAACATCTTGACCCCAAAGAACACATGGCAAACCCTGACACTCAATTAGCGACACAACAGAATCGGCCTTGGTTCGTCGAATGGCACTATCAGGTTGCGGAGAATACAGCCGCTGTTACAACTTCCGTACTGGCCGCAGTTGCCTTGAAAAAAGCGTTCGACCAATTCATGCCAAATGAGTGGGCCAGTGGGATCACGGCCGGGACGATCAGTTTCATTTTGCTACTAACACTGATTACGATTGTGATTCCCATTAGGCGAGGACGTAGAGAAAGAAACCGGGTCCGTCAGACGGGCCCAATGGTTAGCTACTTCACCACCGATCGACGCGATGCCACGAACTACACAGTTACCGACGATAAGATTTTGTCGCATTACTTAAGTTGGCTCAATACTTCGCAGGCTTCACTCTTGCACTTGACCGGGCGATCCGGTGCCGGGAAATCGTCGTTGATTGAAGGATACTTACGACCCCGTCTTAAACAAGCCGATCCGAGTGTCCGAGTACTGGTCGTGCGAAATGCGGCCAACTATTTGAGCGAACTTCGGTTTGAGCTCGTCGAATTTTGGTCAACAGACGAAGCGAAAGAAAAAAAGCGAAAAATGCCTCATTTGGAATTGATCTCGGAAGCTATCAAGCACATCAATAAACCGTTACTCATCGTGTTCGACCAATTCGAGGAATTCTTGGTCCAATGTTCCAACGACGTCGAGCGTGCCGACTTGATTATCGAGATGAAGACTTTTCTACACATGTTTTTGAAACAGAAACTCGAACGAGTTAAGGTCTTGCTGAGCTACCGCGACGATGACGACGACCTGCTGCTCCCGCTGAAACTCCCGGCTCTCACGCGTGACGAGAATTTGAAGATTATTCGTCCGTGGGAGACGCCACAAGGTCGAGAATTCTTGAAGAAATGCCCAATCTTGGAGATTTCCGACGACTCGATTGATAGGGCGTTGGCAGATGCCATCCGATACGAGGAAAACAAACGACACATCCGGCCTATCGTGGCGAACATGTTGGGCTTGGCACTGATCGAGTTTGCGAATGATCCCAAGTTACGGCGGTTGGGTGATGATCTATTGAAGAACTTCGTTCGGCAGCAACTGCGCGGCGAACTGCAAGAGAATCGGGCCAAGATACTGCTGGAAATGCTGACCGACTATCGCTCGAAGCAGCCTCGCACAGTCGATGCGCTAGCCTCTGTTTGTGGGTTGAAAACGGCAGCCGTTGTACGTCAACTTCGGAATTTCCATGAGGTTGGCTTCGTGCGACTTCTGAATCCCGATGTCACAGCCGAAGGTCAGCGCAAGTGGGAAATCGCCCATGATTTCGTGGCTACGCTGTTGGATCGCGTGTTGGATGGCGTAACTCGCACCGCTTGGCGTCAGGTTCGGCCTTACTTGGCTCCTGTAGCGTTCGCCCTTGCTGTATTGGGGGCTGTGTTCGCCTATCCGACGTATCAACGACTGAGCCAAGAAGCGTTCGTAGGCCAATTGAGTACGAATTACGGTTTGCAAATCATAAATAAATCGAATGATGGAAGGATTTCTGTGCGGTTATTCCCCTTATTACACAATCCGCCGACGATAGAATTTGTTCCACTTCTGAAAAAGGTTGGAAAAGTATCGAAACTCTACCTGGAAAGTACGAATTTAATAAATGTTGACGGTATGAATGAGCTACCAGATCTCGAATTTTTAAGTTTGCGAGCAAACCTATTTACACTGACAAATATTGATGGTCTCAATAACTTGACATCGCTCCAGCATCTCGATCTGGATTTTTGTCCTAAAATTGTCAGCTACAAATCTATCACAAGTCTTACTAATCTCAAATTTCTCGATCTCAGTACAGGTGAAAACCTCAAAGATGTCGAAGATTTGAAAGGGCTAACTTCACTCCAATCTTTGCGCCTCAACTCGTGTAACAATCTAACCAATATTGGCGGCTTACAGGAACTCAAAGCTCTACAAGTCCTCGATCTTAATGAGTGTTCAAAGCTGGAGCATGTCAAAGGATTAAAAGGACTCTTTGCTCTCAAGAAACTCAAACTCAGCGGCACTGGTATTGCGGATGAAGGATTAATGGAGTTACAAGATCTCCAAAACCTAAATGAACTTGACTTGTGCAATACCAAGATTTCCAATGCGGGTTTGGATGTACTGAAAAAACTGAATAATCTAACGCATCTCAATCTGAGCAGCACGAAAATTACAGATGCCGGATTGAAGAACCTTGACACTTTGTACAAACTTCAAGTTCTCAACCTACATATGACTCAAATCAATGATATAGGGATATTGCAACTCTCAAGGCTCATAACTATTACGACACTCGATCTTTCCGGCACTCAAATAACTGATGTGGGATTGAAGGAACTAACTGCACTTCAAAACATCATTAAACTCGAACTTTACGGCACTCAAATCACTGACGTAGGAATGAAGGAGTTGAAAATGTTTCCCAAGCTTACTCATCTTGAGCTGGGCGGACAAAATATTACTGATATTGGATTAATCGAACTATGAGATCTTTCAAAACTCAAGGTGCTAAACATTCAGGGCAATACCAAAATAACAGCCAGCGCTGCGAGAGATCTGAAAGCACACTTGTCAAATTGCAAGATTTTCCTTCCAGAGTTAAAGTCAGGTGAACGGTGAACGTGGTCGGTTTCGCAGTGCTTTAACCACGGCTAACTCCAACTGAACTCGAACCCCATCGACGATAGATCGATCCGGAAATGACGAACTTGAAACCGATGGTTCACAAGTTCGTTTTGGCTCGCTGACTGCCGAAATCAGAAAACGATTGCGTGATGCCGCCCATCGGGATACACTGTTGCAAACGCCCTATTATGTGAGCGACTTATGCCTGCCCAACCGGTGACTTGCCCTGACTGTCGGGCGACACTTCAGATCGACGATCAATTGTTTGGGAAGCCGGTTGCGTGTGGCTCGTGTCGTAAGACATTCGTGCCGATACGGCCCAATGTGCCGGTTGCGGCCCGGAAGGTTCGCGTGCCTACGCCACCTGCGGCTCCGCCACCTGCACCGCCACCAACTCAACCAGTGCCAGTTCCAACGGAATACTCCCGAGAGACGGCACCGCGTTCGAACTACGGTTCGCGAAAAACAAAACCCGTTTACGACGACGAAGAGGATGAAGTCGAAGAGCGTGCCGAGAAGTCGCAGCGCAAAAAGCCGAAGCGGTCGAGTAGCAAGAAAAGCGAAAACAACGGCAAGATGATCGCGATTGGAGTCGGCGGTCTGTTTGCCGTTGCGTTGATTATCGTCGGGATGGTGAGCCTGTTTTCAAAATCGACTAAGGCCGAAGTGGCGAGTACTTCGCCCACGCCGATACCTGCGGTCGGTGGCCAGGAACTCGCCGCCGGTTTGGGTAACAAGGAACTGACTGCCGAGACGCTGCGGAAAGTCAAAGCGGCCACAGTGCGGGTCGATGTGAAAGTCGGCCGCGACGAAGGAAGTGGGAGCGGCTTCCTCATTCACTCCGAAGGCTTGATCGTCACGAATGCGCACGTCGTCGGGTACAGCCGTCGGGAAGGGAACCGCCCCGCCACTTCGATTCAGGTCGTGTTTGCCAGCGGCGAGCCGAATCAGCGCGTCCTTCAGGCGAGCGTGTTCGGCGTGGATGGCGATGCCGATATCGCTTTGATTCGCGTGCCGAAAGAAGGGCTGCCCGCACCGCTATCGCTCGGATCGTCGAAAGATCTCCGCGAAACGCAGGAGCTTTTCGTGTTCGGTTTTCCACTCGGCGATATGATCGGTAAAGAAATTTCGGTAACAACCACGACGATTTCGAGCTTGCGGAGAGAGAAAGAGAGCGGCCCACTGACGGCGATTCAAGTGAATGGTGGGATGCACCCCGGCAACTCGGGCGGGCCACTGACGGATCGTGGCGGGCAGGTCGTCGGGATCGCCGTCTCCGCGATCAAAGACACGAGTATCAACTTCGCGATTCCCTCCGACCTGATTAACGAATTCGTCCACAACCAGATCGCCGCCCCGTCGATCAAACCGGCGACGGTGGCGAAAGCGCCGCCACAGACGACGCAACCGCCATTCGTACCGCCATCGATGGGCGGACGCGGTGGCTTGCCTCGCGGCCCCTTCGGGCCGATCGGCCCACGCTTCGGACCACCGCGTGGGTTCCCGTTCGATTGATGCTACTTGCTGAAATTGGCAAACGCCTCGGCGACCTTGCCTTCTGCGGTGCGGCCATCGTGGACGTAGATGCCGTAACGGAGTTTGAGGTGCTCGCCTTTCGCGAGTGTCACGAGTTCCTCGTTGCCCTTCACGCCGGGAAACCCGGAGCCATCGCGACCGAACGGGTTCGCGGCCATCAGGCCGTAAGCGCGCGTGTGCCAAGCGGCTTTGCGAACGTTCGAGGGATGATCGAACACGGCGATCCCTGCGACTTTGCCGTTCGCGGTGCCGCTGTAATCGTGCCACGCTGCGACTTGGCCCCACAGCGGCAGGTTATCTTTCGCGGGTGCCTTCGATGTCTTGCCGTCGATGCTAACGACAATTCCATCGCTATTTGGGCCGTTCAAGCGAAACTCATCGTTGACGCGGACTCCGAGCGCGCCTTCTTTCGTGTCGCCGAACTCGATCGGGTAAGCATTCGCAACGAGATCGATGTCGAGAACGAATAACCGCCCCACTGCCGTTTCGGTAGCGGTGATCGTGCGCGTTTCTTCGAGGATCGTGATGCCATCAGCGGTACGCCATTCGTTACTCGTTTCGATGGAACCGTTTTTCGGCATCGCGATTTTCGTGCAAACGATGCGACCGTGACCGGCAGACTCGGCCCAGAAATCGACGCCGCGAACGCGCTTGTCGACTGATTTCGTCTTCAATTCGAGGCCGACCGGGATGACATCGCCGTGGCAAAACCACGCGGACTTCTGATGGAAATGATCGCTCGTTTCGCCGGCGGTGCCGCGAATCATCGGCCAGCCGCGCGTGACGATCGTGCCGTTCGGCGACAACAGCGGGTAGAAGTACGGCTTCGCCAGCGGCTTGGTGCCGTCGCCCTTTTCGACCTGCACCGTGCCCGCGTGTTGGTACTTCGCAACGACTTGGCTCCCCGAGCGGAACTCGATGTGCGTATCCGTTTTCGCGATGTCGAGTGGCTTCGACTGTGCAAAGAGTGCAGGTGCGATGAGTGCGACGAAACCGGCACTCGTGAAGATGCGAGACAGCATGAGGTGGCCTTTCGGTGGGATAGTGAACCGCCACTGATCGTGCCACACTCGTTCGCAAAATGCACGTGAAAAACGCGGCCACACCGTCAGCCCACCTGCTCGCTTTCCGGCAGGAACGCGATCGTGCCGGTGGCGACATCGTACATCGCGCCCACGACGATCATGCGGCCTTCTACTTTCAACCGGTTCAGCGTCTGACTTTGCTCGCAGATTTGGAGTACGGTTCGCTCGACGTTACGGCGTGCGACTTCATCGATATAGTCGCCAAGAACTTCATCGGGTTGCGGCGAGGTTTCATTCGAGTGCTGGATTTCGCGAACGATGCCTTGCAGGTGCTCGCAGACGATCTGATCTTTGGACTTCTGGGTGTCGCGGCTCCAGACGACCGTTGCACCGACGGCCCCGCATCGCGTGTGGCCCATCACCAGCACGAGCTTCGCACCGGCGACGGCACAACTGTACTCGAGGCTGCCGATCACTTCCTCGGTCGTCACGTTGCCTGCGATGCGCACGTTGAGAATGTCGCCGACGCCGAGGTCGAAGATCAACTCCGCCGGCGTGCGGGAATCGATGCAACTCAGAATGACGGCCAGCGGATGCTGGCCCGAAGCGGTGGCGCGAATCTGCCGATGAATGTCGCGGGTGAGGTTCTCGCCGCTTCGGAACCGCTCGTGACCGGCTTTCAAAATGTCGAGAACTTGCGACGGAGTCACTTCGTTTTGCAGTTCGCGCGTCGAATAATCGATGAAGTGCGTGCGATTGTGCAGCTTGTACTCCGTGCGGAAACCGACGAGGCTTACTGCGATGTTTCGCGCCGGTGCGGCGGTATCCGTGTAATCGCGGATCAGTGCGAGGATATCGGGGTCGATGTAGTCGGTGGTCTCCGCGTCGATCAACACGTGACCGCCCGATGGCACGTCGTTCAGCGCCTGATCGAGTGCGGCCCGGTTCAGGAAACTCACGGTGTTTGCCAACTCGATGCGAACGACTTCGTTGTTGAGGTGCTTCTCGACGACGCAGCGGATCGGCCGCCGGAAGTTGCTTTGCAAAATGAAACCGATGCTGATGGCGAGGCCGATGAGCACGCCGATGAGCAAGTCGGTAAACACGATGGCGAGTACGGTCACGAGAAACGGTATGAACTGCGCTCGGCCCGCTTTCGCCATTTCGCGGATGAGTTTTGGGCTGGCTAGTTTGTATCCGGTGAAGATCAGGATCGCGGCGAGGCACGACTTCGGAATGAGATTCAACCAGTGCGGCAACAGCGCGATGCAGACGAGTAACAACACACCGTGAATAATCGCGGATGCCTTCGACTTGTTACCCGCGTTGATGTTCACCGAACTGCGCACGATCACCGACGTGACCGGCAACCCGCCGATCAGCCCCGCCACGATGTTCCCCAAACCTTGCGCGATCAGTTCGCGGTTCGGTGGCGAAGTGCGTTGCAGCGGATCGATTTTATCGACGGCTTCGAGGTTCAAGAGCGTTTCCAGCGATGCCACGATGGCAATCGTGATCGCGGCCACGTAGATCGCACGGTTCGACCACTGCGAGAAATCGGGCGTCTTGAACAACTGGAAAAACTCCGTCGGCGAGTTCGCAATATCGACTTGAACGAGGTGGCTCGGCTCGATCACCCATAGCCCGAAATGCCGAAGCAACAGGTTCGCACCGACGCCGAACAGCACGACGACGAGCGACGAAGGAAGCGGCGAATTCTTGAGCCGCTTACACTCCCCCCAGACGTACAGCAACAGCAGCGACAGAATGCCGATTGCCATCGCGCCGTACTGGAAATCGTCGAAGGTATTCACCAGTTCGCTGAAGGTATTTTCTTTGTCCGGTTGCTGGAACGCCATTTCGCCAACGGGATCGGCATCGTGGCCGACGACGTGCGGAATCTGCTTCAAAATCAGCAATACGCCGATGGCGGCGAGAAGTCCCTTGATGACGCTCGATGGAAAGAACGCCGCGATGAAGCCCATACGCAGGTAGCCGAGGCCGACCTGAATGAACCCCGCGAGCGCGACCGCAAGCAGGAACGCTTCGAACGAGCCGAGACTGAGAATCTGTGCGGCGACCACAGCCGCCAATCCTGCCGCTGGCCCGCTGACGCTCGTTTGCGAACCACTCACATACCCGACGAGGATGCCACCGATGATCCCCGCAACAAGTCCCGCAAACGGCGGCGCATTCGACGCGAGAGCGACCCCCAAACACAACGGCAACGCCACCAAAAACACCACGAGGCCCGCAACGATATCACGGCGAAAATCCATAGTCGAAGACTCCTGTTATCAGCGGTCAGCGGTCGGCTATCAGCGGTCAGCTATCAGCTCGCCTTCGGCTATCAGCGGTCAGCGGTCAGCTCGCCTTCGGCTGTCAGCTATCAGCAGTCGGCTATCGGCGGTCGGCTATCGGCGGTCGGCGGTCAGCGATCGGCGGTCAGCAGTCAGCGGTCAGCTCGCCTTCGGCTGTCAGCTATCAGCGGTCAGCGGTCAGCGGTCAGCGGTCAGCAGTCAGCTATACTTCACGCGGTCGGAAATGACACGTTATCGGTCTAACAATCCATTCTTGTTAGCCCGACGCGCTAGTTTTGAAGTTGCGATGTTTGCAGATACGCCCAGGGTACGACGTAAGACGTCTAACCCTGGGCTAAAAGATCGAACCCCGTTGGGGTAAATACATAGTCAGTTCTTACCCCAACGGGGTTAAATCTGACAGACCAGGGTTAGACGTTTCGTCGTACCCCTGGGTTGCGCAAGCGAAGTAAGCGTACAAAAACGCAAACCCCGCTTGGGCCGGCAATATGTTGCTGGCTTGTGCGGGGTTTTTCGTCGTTCGACTTCCAACATTCGCCGTTAGCGTGGCTTCGTGCGGAAGTGGGACTTGCCCATCGGCAGGTCGATCACCGTTTGCGGCAGTTGATCGGCGATGCGATTGTGCAATGCGGGTGCGTTCGTCGCGTTCGTTTCCTCGAACTGCTTGCGTTCGTGAATTTCTTCGCGGTCGATGGTGACGTCGGCAGGGGCTTCGATCCCGAGCTTGACGCGACCGGGGCCGATCGACACAACGCTGATGCGAATCGAGTTACCGATGACGAGTTTTTCGCCAACTTTACGGGTGAGAACGAGCATGACGGAACCTCCTTGTAGTGCATCTGTCGAATGAATCTCTTGTATGTTTGGTTTCAGTGGGCAAACCTTACTGGGGCAAAGTTTATCGCAACCGGTTATCGGGCGCAATATCAGTAGCACGCAGTTTTTCAGAATTATCGAAGTTTGGGCGGAGCTTCGATCGGCTGCCCGACATTCGTTCGGTACGGCAAGAACAACCGTTGCAAACATCGTGCCAGACTGCCACGGGTTTTCACCCGCGAGATTTGCGTCAAAAATTAGAAAGTCGCCTTGCCAATCCGTGACATCTCTACAGAAAGGATATTCTTGTCCAGTATACTTAGTCAAGCGGTAAACCGGATTTTTCTTTAGAACCGACAATTTTCGCTCAAGTTTCAGTCGGCAAACCAGTTAGAGAATCTCGTCGGTCGACGGCCTCTTTGGTGAAATATTTCTCATCTCCCTGTCGAAGCAACTCGGTTCATTCGACGCAAGTCGTTTCTGGGCATGGCGATTTGCAATTTTTACAGATATTGGACAAAATAGTGCCAGTCTGACGGAACCGCGACCAGCCGTGGCTTGCTCTTGCATTTCGCGAGTGGTCCGGCAATACGCTGCCCGAACTTGAGCAATTTTTTGCTTTTTTTGCTTTTTTGCTCAAAAGACTCCTTTTCGGGAAATTTCGATGATGCGCCGCCCTCGCCTCATGCTCCTTGCCGGTCTGTTTTGGTTCGGCTTACCCGTTCATGCCGAGCTTCCACCGCCGGCGGGGGGTGCGGGTGTGTTCGGTGCGGCACCGGATCAGGCTTTCAAAAGCGATGCGATTTTCACGGTTCCGGCCGCGCCGGTGCCCGTTCTCGGCGGCGATCTGTTCCCCGAAGACGTGAAGACCGCCAAGAAGATCTGGAAGGGTAGCGTCGAAGCCGGATTGAACGGCGCGAGCGGTAACACCGATCTGTTCAACCTTCGCCTCGGGCTGAATGCCGACCGCAACGTCGAACGGAACCAGTTTCACACCGATTTCTTGTACACGCTCGGCAACCAACAAGGAAAGACGATTCAAAACGTGGCGATCCTGAACGCCCGCGATGAAATCCTGTTCGCGGGCAGCCCGTGGACGCTGTTCGGTTCGACGAACATCGAATACGACGAACTGCGTTCGTACCGGTTCCGCATCGGCCTGTACGCGGGTGCCGGTTACATCGTGGTGAACGACGATATAACCCTGTTCAAGCTGCGGGCGGGTGCGGGTGCGGTCCGCGAAATCGGCGGTCCTGCCGACCGCTGGGTGCCGGAAATGGTCTTCGGGTACGATCTGAAACACAAGTTCTCGGATCGCCAATCGGTCGTCTCGACGCTCGACTATTACCCGCGAATCGACAATTTCGCACAGTTCCGCGTCCGGGCACGTGCCGCCTACGAGATCATCGTCGATCCCACGACGGGCACCGCGATTCGCCTCGGGATGCAAAGCCGATACGACAGCGACCCCGGCCCCGGCTTCAAACGCAACGACCTCAACTACTTCGCGACCCTGGCACGCAGCTTCTGATCGTCAAACAGCCATTCTCGTTAGCCCGACGCGCCAGCGAGGGATTGTTATCGTGTCTGCGATGTCGTGCCTTCTCGCGAGTTCCCTCTCGCTGGCGCGTCGGGCTAACCCGTTCGGATTGACAATCTCGTGCGCGGTGGGATTACACGAAGTTACCATGTGATAACGCGAGTATCCATCGCGTTACATTCATTGCGTAGCATTGACGATTGTTGCAGAACAATAATTTGCGCGCCATTACGTTCTTTACGATTTCTCGTCACACTTCTGCTCACATACTACTCGTTTTTCGGCACGGTTCAAAACCCGGTTGCAGTTTTGCCAAATAAGACCACTAAAAATTTGGTTCCGGCGTGATTGGAATTGGGCGAAATCGGACGTAAG
>JAYVQG010000339.1:0-17214 GCA_043757025.1 Limnoglobus sp. | reverse complement strand
GACTTACGTCCGATTTCGCCCAATTCCAATCACGCCAGAACCAAATTTTTAGTGGTCTTATTTGGCAAAACTGCAACCGGGTTTTGAACCGTGCCCTTTTTGTAGCTGGCCTCTGTGAGGCCGGGTCTCGAAAGACCGGGGTCAGCTACAGGATTTGTAGCTGGCCTCTGTGAGGCCGCATCGTAATTTTCAGCACGCGAGCCGCGTACTCTACTTTCAGACGGGGTCTCGAAAGAACGGGGTCACAGACCCCAGTTACAAAAGCAGTGGTTTACTTCTTCGGCGCGGCTTGCAGAATGCCGACGACCAGAACTTGCACCTTCGATTCGATCCCGAAACCGAGCGACAGTGGAATTTCCGACAGGATGTTGGCTTCCTTGATCGGGTGTTCCAGTTTCACCATGTCGGGTTCGACCATCAGGTTCTTGGCCTTCAGGGCCTTGCTGACTTCGACCGGGCCGATCGAGCCGTACAGGTGACCGTCGTCGGTCGCATTGGCTTCGATCGTCACGGCGGCCAGACGCATGAGCTGCTCGGCGAGCACCTTGAGGTCGGCAATCTTCGCTTCGCGGGCCTTGAATACCTGAATCTTGTAGACTTCGAGGCGCTTCAAGTTGTGCGGATCGGGGATGAGCGCCAGGCCGTACGGTAGCAAGTAGTTGCGACCGTAGCCGGGCTTCACTTCGACGATTTCACCTTGTTTGCCGAGGTGAACGACGTCTTCGATGAGCACGAGTTGCATTCCGCCGTTCGGGCCTTTCATCATCTGTTGACGACGTTTGACCTTCGGTTTTGGCAGAACCCGTTCGCCTTTGGTGGCGGGTGTCACGGGTGTTTTCGATTTGGGCTTGCCTGACTTCGTCTTCGCCATGTGAATCCGGAACCTTTCGCCTGTCCGCGGCCACGCACATCGTGCGACCGGTTAGGGGTGGAGGGGTGTACCCCAGGCAGAGTGAAAAACAACGGAAGCGACCCCTCGCCCCCGGCCCGATCCGACGTTTCGGACCGAGCATCCTTTTGCATTAAAACGGAATCTCGGCGTTGGTGCCACCACCCGCGCTCGACCCCGTATCGTGGTCGTCGTGATCGTCGGGCGGTCCGTCGTTCTGTTGCGAGTAGCCACTGGCAGACGGTGCATTCGGTCTGGCTCCGCCACCCATCGGCGCACGCGAACCACCCGAATAACTGCCGCCGCTTGAGTTTTCGTCGCCAGCGGGTCGCGGGTCGAGCAATTGCACGGTTTCGACGACGATCTTGTGCTTCGAGCGATTCTGGCCCGTCGTCTTGTCTTGCCAGTTATCGAGATGCAGCCGACCTTCGATCATGATCTGCGTACCTTTTCGGCAGCGATCGCGAACGAGGTCGGCGAGCTTGCCGGTTTCGCCGCGGTTGAAGACTTCACAGTCGATGAACATCGGCTCGTCTTCCCATGCACCGGTCTGCGCGTTCTTCTTGCGGTTGGTCACCGCGAAGCCGATCTTCGTCACCATGCCGCCGTTCGCGAAGGCCCGCGTTTCCGGGTCGCGGGTGAGCCGACCGATGAGCATCACCTTGTTAAAATTCGCCATGCCGAACTCTCCGTGCCATTCACCCAGGTTGCTGGTTGGTTGTTGACGTCGCTGTGAAGTTAACATTCCCAGGTGTGATGGTGTTTTGAGTTTGGCGGCTACACCACCGGCGTGCAAGCCCCGTAGCGATATTATTCGGGTTTTTCTGGGCCGTCCATCCGGCGACTTCGGCGCGGTGGTGGCGGTGCGTCGCCGTCCATGCCCATGCCGCGCGAGAGTGGGTCGTTGCTGATGATGCCTTCGCCGGTTGCGGAGGGGTCGTCGGCCATACCCTTAATTGCGAACCGCGAGCCGGTTTCGTTCTTGGCGATGTCGAGGATCGTCTCGGCCCATTTCGGGTCGACGCGGCTGGTGATCTGGCGGATCAGGCTTTCGTTAATGCGAAGATCGCCTTCAAAGTCCGCCTGTTTGGTGCTTTCCATCTTGTAATAGATGATGTAGAAGTACGCTTTTTTGTGCGTGACGTTCTGCTTGCGGATCGGGTAGGCGAGCTTGCCGTTTTCGTCCCACGGGCGAGCGACGAGGATCTCCGCGCCGTACTTTTCGAGGTTGTTGTGCAACGCCGTTTTGACCCCATCGGTGTCGGCGGCGACTTTCGTCGAATCGAGGGCAAACAGCGTTTCGTACAGTGCGATCGTCATTGCGGTCCTCAGAGAAAACCCCATCGCGTTTCGATGGAGCGGTTACCACGGCTCGCCACTCGAAAGAGTGAGCGACCCTTCGGACACCGGCCGAAGGGAGCAACCGTTGTGGATGGTTAAGAGTCTTTGCTCGGTGTGTCGGTGGCCGGCTTGCTGGGCTTCGGCTCGCGGGGCTTTAGTTCCGTCGGTTTCTTCTTCTCGGGCTTCGCGTCGGTTCCGCCGTTCGCGGCATTCATGCACGGCCCAATACCTTGCCTCAGCCAGATCATCGCGGCCGTCGCGGCGGATGCAATCGCGTCGTGTACGGCGGCTTTTTCGCCGGGCTTGAACTTCGACAGCACGAAGTCGACCGCTTCGCCTTCGCCTGGTTGCCCGACACCGATCCGCAGTCGCGGGTAAGCATCGGACCCGAGCTGTTCCTGAATGTTTCGCAGGCCGTTCTGCCCGCCGTGACTGCCTTTCGCCCGCACCCGGAGTTTACCGAGCGGCAGGTTGAAATCGTCGCTGATGATCAGCAGGTCGTCGATCGTCAATTTGTAAAAATCGACGATCTGCCGGACGGCCCGGCCACTGAGATTCATGAACGTCTCGGGCTTCGCGAACAGCACCTTCTGCCCGGCTTCGGTCGCCTCGGCAATCACCGCCTGAAACTGCGAGCGAAACGGGCCGACCGCCGGTGAGGCTGCCAGGTAATCCACGACGTCGAAACCGACGTTGTGGCGAGTCCCCGCATACTTGGACCCCGGATTCCCAAGGCCGACGATCAGCTTCATATTCGCACGAATCCGTAACTTCCATTTGTAGCTGGCCTCTGTGAGGCCGGTTTTGCATTTGTAGCTGGCCTCTGTGAGGCCGGTTTACAAGACCGGGGTCACTACAAACTGAGGCCGGTTTTGCATTTGTAGCTGGCCTCTGCGAGGCCGGTTTACAAGACCGGGGTCACAGACCCCAGCTACTAACCTCAGACAATCAAGCGGCAGTCGCCAATTCAACGTCGTAAGGACTATTCCTCGTCGTCGGCTGCCTTCTTTTCCTTCTTGATGATCTCGGGGCCTGCGCCCGTTTCGCCACCGAGGACGACGGCGTCTTCCCCTTGAGCACCGGGGAGTTTCAACTGTACGACGATCGTGTCGGCTGGCTCTTGAACGATCACGCCGGATGGCAGAATCAGTTCGCGAACGTGGATCGGCTTGCCGAGCGTCAGCGTCGTGATGTCGATCGTGATTTCTTCGGGGATGGCAACCGCCAAACACTCGATGTGCAACGTGTGGAATGGCTGTTCGAGCACGCCACCACCGGTGTTCTTCGGCGTGTTCTTGAGCTTTACGGGGACCGTGACCTTCACCTTTTCGTCTTTGGAAATCCGCGTGAAGTCGGCGTGCAACATGATGTCGCCGAGGTGATCCCATTGCAGTTCGCGAATCAGCACCTTCTCGGTTTTGCCGCTCACGGTCAGGTCCAGCACGCGGGCGTGTTGCACCATAATCGCGCGCCGCAGATCTTCCGCCGAGATACTAATCGCAACGACCGGCTCTTTGT
The DNA here is from genome assembly GCA_043757025.1 of Limnoglobus sp. Taxonomy (GTDB): domain Bacteria; phylum Planctomycetota; class Planctomycetia; order Gemmatales; family Gemmataceae; genus Limnoglobus. Next base: position 13,466 of record JAYVQG010000339.1, on the reverse strand, counting down.
GGCCATAAATAATGGCAGGCACGCGGCCCAATTTGCGAAGTTTGGCAGCAGCATGGGAGCCACTACCCGTGCGTGGCTCAGCAGCCAGCGTGACGGTTTCCGACATGTTTTCGAGCCTCAAAAGCGGGCGGCTAATCTCGTACAGCTAGCTGCACTACCATCGCACGACCGCAACAACACCGAAATATAGGAAATGTGATTATGCAAAGAAGCCACGAACGCGGCAAGTGTCACCGTTTCGCCGCGCCGCGAAGGCTCTGCGTAGCGAAGCGCGGGGAAGCATGTTGGCATACTATTCATGCTTCGTCGCGCTTTGCTCCGAAGACTACGCGGCGCGGCGGCACTAGAATGTCTGCATGAGCGCGATTGTCGAAGAATTAGTACCTTGCCCGGATGCTTGGGACGTGGCGCGGGCGTTTGCGCATTTGCCGCATATGGCGTTCCTCGATAGTTCGGATCGGCACCCGGAACGCGGGCAGTTTTCGTACGTGATGGCCGATCCGGTACAGTTCGAGCAGCGGCACGCCAACGATAATCGGACGTCGTGCCTCGATGGTTTCACTCTCGGCAATGCGCGTGCGGCTCGGCCCGATCTGCCGCCGTTTCAAGGTGGGGCGGTAGGCGTGATCGGCTACGGCATGGGTCGCGAATTCGAGACGGTGCCACCGCCGCATCTGACGGAATTCCCGCAACCCGACTGGTCGTTCGGCATCTACGATTGGGTAATTGCGTTCGATCACGAGCAAGAGCAGTGCTGGATCATTTCCACCGGTTACCGCGACGGGAAAATGTCTGCGAAACGTGCCGCCAAGCGTCTCGAACAGGTGCGTGACCTGTGGCAATCGCGGGGGCTTTCTCGCGTGTTGCCGAAACTCGCACACACGCCGGTCGAACAACTCGCTACGCAATACCCGCTCGCGAAATACGCCGGCGTAACCTCGAACTTTTCGCGCGAACAATACCTACGTGCCGTGCAGCGGGCGATCGAGTACGTTCATGCGGGCGACATCTTTCAGGTGAACATCTCGCAGCGATTGCTAGCGCCGCTCACCGAACATCCGCTCGAAGTCTATGGCCGTCTGCGACGCGCTTCGCCCGCGCCGTTCGCGTGTTACTTCGACCTCGGCGAGTATCAGGTCGTCAGTGCGTCGCCGGAGCGGTTTCTGCAAATTTCGCCTGCGGGCGAAGTCGTCACGCGGCCAATCAAAGGCACGCGACCTCGTGGGAAAACTCCGCAAGACGACGCGGTGTTGCTGCACGACTTGACGACGAACCCGAAAGATCGTGCGGAAAATGTCATGATCGTCGACCTGTTGCGCAACGACCTCGGGCGGGTCTGCGAGTTCGGCAGTGTGATCGTGCCGAAAGTCTGCGAAGTCGAAACTTACAACTACGTGCATCATCTCGTGTCCGAGGTTCGCGGCCAACTGCGTGCGGGGCTGACGCCACTCGATTTGATCCGCGCCACGTTCCCCGGTGGCAGCGTCACCGGCGCGCCGAAAGTACGGGCGATGGAGATCATCGCCGAGTTGGAACCGACCGCACGCGGGCCGTATTGCGGAAGTGTCGGTTTCGTCGGCTTCGACGGCGCGATGGACGCGAACATCCTGATTCGCACGTTCACAGCGGGTCGCGGTTGGCTACAATTTCCCGTCGGTGGCGGTATCGTGGCAGACTCGGACCCGGCCAAGGAATATGATGAAACGATGCACAAAGCCGCCGGACTGTTGAAAGCACTATGATCCTCGAAGGCCTCGTCACCACGACCGGCGAAACCGGGAACGTCCACCTCGCACCAATGGGGCCGATCTTCGACGCAAACTTACAGACACTGTTGCTAAGACCATTCCCCACGTCGCAGACGTATCGCAACCTCGTACGGCACCGCGAAGGCGTATTTCACACCACCGACGACGCACGCCTAATCGCTTACGCCGCCGTCGGTGCGGTCGCAGACATCCCGCCGTCATTCGCGGCAACTCAAGTGGCGGGGTTCATTTTGCAGGATGCGTGTCGCGCGTTCGAGTTCGTCGTTCGCACGATCGACGACAGCGAGCAACGGGTGAAAATCCACGCGGAGATCGTGGCGAAGCACAGCCTGCGCGAGTTCCTCGGCTTCAACCGTGCGAAACATGCCATCGTCGAAGCGGCGATCCTGGCGACGCGGTTTCACCTACTGCCAGCGGAGGAAATTACGAGCGAGTTCGAGAAGTTTCGCATCATCGTCGATAAAACGGGAGCACCCGCAGAGGACGAAGCGATGCGATTTCTGGAACAGCGCTGGCTCGCATTTCGCACCGCGAGGGTCGGAACATGACGGTTCGCATCGTCGCACCTTGCCGCCTGCATTTCGGGTTGCTGCACGTCCCGATCGCAGGCTTCGAGAATTGGCCCGACGGTCGCCCCGTCCGCAAGTTCGGCGGCCTCGGCGTCACGATCGACGGGCCGAACGTGATGGTGGAAATCGGTAGCAAAAGTGGCGGAAATGCACACGCACGGGCCAGCGCGTTCTTGCAAGCCATTGCGACCCAACGGCCCGAGTATCGCGAGCGGATCGAACGACTTTCACTCTGGGCGGAAAGCCCATCCGAGCACATCGGCCTCGGCGTCGGCACCGCACTCGGCATGGCCGTCGCCCGTGCCACCTTCGCCGCACTTCAAGTCAATTTGCCGTATCGCGAACTGGCACAACTCGTCGGCCGCGGACAGCGTTCGGGTATCGGCGTACACGGTTTCGAGTCGGGTGGATTCTTGTTCGACGAAGGGAAATTGCACGACGACGATCTGCCGACAATCCGCGAACGCCTAACGTTACCCGCGAACTGGCGGATCGTGTTGCTGCCATCGCAAGAGACTTCGACGTGGCACGGCGACCGCGAACGATCCGCCTTCCACCGACACCGCAGTGTCAGTGAGGTGCAAGCCACAACGGATCGTTTGCATTCGCTCGCCGAGCAAGTGCTAACCGCACTTCGTGCGCACGATTTCGCGACGTTCTCGGAGGCCATCTCCGAGTTCAACCGCGTGGCCGGCGAGCCGTTTGCCCGCGATCAGGGCGGCACCTACGCGAGCGCCGCAATCGGCGAAGTCATTCAAACCGTGCGAGACTGGGGATACGTCGGCGTCGGTCAATCGTCGTGGGGGCCAACGGTGTTCGCGTTCGCGCAAGATGATGCGGACGCCGAGAGATTGCGAGCTAAATCGCGTTCGCAATTCGCACATCTTTCCGAACCGATCGTAACGCGAGCCAACGACGCGGGTGCCTCTACGCTTTCCGCGCGCTAAACGTCCAATGACGATCGCTCGTCCGCTGCACGCACTCGGTTGCGAAGCCGAAGCGGCCCACGAGAGCTTGCACCTCTTCGAGCGTCAGTGCGGCGTGGAGCGATTGCGAAAAGAGTTGCCGTTGATGCGCATTCGCACTGCCAGCGTAGGTTTCGACGAGGTACTGAAGTTCTTCCATGGTATCTGGCCGAAACAGATCGCGAACGAATAACTGCCCGCCGGTGGCACAGACTCGCACCATCTCCGCGAGGCAATCGAACGGTTCCGGGATGTGGTGGATAATGCTATTCGAGACGACGGCGGCGAAACTGGCCGTTGCGTAATCGAGCTTGCGGCCATTCGCACGCTCGATGCGAATGCGCTCGCTGAATTCGGCCGCGACGACGTTGTTTCGCGCGAGTGTCAGCATTTCCTCGGCGAGATCGATCGCGACGATCTGTACGTGCGGCGATTGCCGTGCGAGTTCGATGGGGATGCGTGCGGTGCCGGTGCCGACGTCGAGGATCGTTCCCGGTACGTTCGGGAAAGCCAATAAAAAATCCGCGACGAACGCTCGGTTCACCGCGGAGTGGTCCATCGCATCGTAATCGCAGGCTTCTTCGGGCGTGTCCATCACTTCCGGTTCGAGAATTCGCGGCAACATGATTCGGGCACCCGTTACGCTTGGCAAACCTGTGCCAGTTCATCGCGATCGGCATGTTCGCGGCGATCGAGTTCCTGCCGACACGCCACTAACAGGTCGCTACGCAATTGCCAGTCGTGAATGCCGTTGCGATCCCATTCTTCGACGAGTTTGGAAGTCGCTGGGTTCAACTTAGCCACGCGGGTTAGCCAGATCACGCCCGCTTCGTCTTGCAGGCCGCTGGTCGTGGGGTGGTTCCAGGCGATGTGCGTTGCGAGGCAGCCTTGCGGCATGGCACGCGAAAACGCGCCGTGGATGAGCATCGGGCTGGCCTGTTCGAGCAAGTCGGCCAAACGGCTCAGGCCGGTTGTCGTCGCATGGGGCAGCCATGCGGTGCGGAATTCGGTCATCGCAATTCGCGTCGACATCGCAAATTCTCCGCAAACGGCAAAAAACGACAAAACGGAACAGTCGGACATCGATCTGGCCGACGACAACTCAATTCTTGACAGAATTCATGCCGGGCCACAAATTATGGCCGGAGCATAGGTAGTGGACTTTTCCGCCGTGGATCGGGCGTGACACCCGCTATTGTGAAGCGGCAGCGGGTACGGCGTTGGAAGTCGTTGGGATATTAGAGCGGGCACTTTGGGACTGTCAAGGGGGCGTCAGTCGATGCGCGCATCCAGATCGCTAGATGCGCCGAGGCGCGTGCGCCGACAATCCGGCTGTTGAAGCACTTACGTTGCCGACCTCGGACGTGAGTCAATCTGAAGAATTTTGCGAAGATTTTCCGGAAACCCAGGAACGACAGGATATACATATAAATTATACTGTATATTAAAAGAACGTTCGCGCGATCACTGCACTTGACGTGCCAAATCTACTCGAAAAAATGCGATTCGACCAAAAAAGGCGGAGGGCATCGCTTGCGATGCCCTCCGCCCACCCGCGATCCGCGACTAATTCGCGTCGTTGGCGCGCTCGGGACGCAGCCCGCGAACGACTTTACCCGCACGCCACATCTCGCTCTCGGCGATCTCCTGCAACTCCTTTTCGAGTTGCTGGCGGTAGTCTGGGCGGCTGTTCGCTTCGAGCGTTCGACGCGTCTCTTCGCCGGTTTTCACCGACTCGTAGAGCGACTCGAACACCGGCTTGCTGGCGTCGCGGAACTTCTTGAACCAGTCGAGCGCCCCGCGCTGGGCCGTCGTCGAGCAGTTCGCGTACATCCAGTCCATGCCCTTTTCGGCGATGAGCGGGTAGAGGCTTTGCGTCGCTTCTTCGACCGTCTCGTTGAACGCTTCGCTGGGGCTGTGGCCGTTCGCCCGTAGCACTTCGTATTGGGCCAACCACAAGCCGTAAATCGCGCCCATCAGCACGCCGCGCTCGCCCGTAAGATCCGAGTACACTTCCTTTTGGAACGTCGTCTCGAACAGATACCCAGAACCGATGGCGACGCCGAGCGCCAGGCAACGTTCGCGGGCGCGTCCCGTGGCATCTTGATGGATTGCGAAGCTCGAATTGATGCCGCGGCCTTCGAGGAACAGGCGGCGAACCGTCGTGCCCGAACCCTTCGGTGCGACTAAGATCACGTCGATATCGGTGGGCGGAATCACGCCGGTTTGGTCGTGGTAGACGATCGAGAAACCGTGCGAGAAGTAGAGCGCCTTACCCTTCGTGAGCAGCGGCTTCAGCTTCGGCCACATGTCCTTCTGCCCCGCATCGGACAGCAGATATTGCACGACGGTTCCTTTGGTCGCGGCCTCTTCGGGGTCGAACAGCGTGGTGCCGGCCACCCAGCCATCTTCGAGGCAGAGATCGTACGCCTTGCCACCCTTGCGTTGGCCGACGATCACCTTGATGCCGTTGTCGCGCATGTTCAACGACTGGCCGCGACCTTGTACGCCGTAGCCGAGCACGGCGACGGTTTCATCCTTCAGGATCTGCTTGACCTTCTCCGGCGGATAGTCCGCGCGCTCGATGGCCACTTCCTTCGTGTCGCCGACGATCATGTCTCTCATGGGAAAACCTTTCGGGGAGTTCGGATTTTTCGGAAAGCGTCGTCGCTACTTTATCCGGTCGATTGCTTCCCGTCAAGAATCTTGACGTGAAGAGACTTTACTCTAAGCTACTTCGCATGGCGCGCGATCTCGATTCGATCGACAGCATGATGGACGACTGGCTGACAGTCCGCCCCGACCTCGACCCGTCGCCGCTCGGCCTCGTCGGTCGCGTCATCGTTCTGGCGCGCCACCTCGAGCGGAGCGTCGAACTCGCGCTCAAACCGCACGGCCTCACGCTCGGCCAGTTCGACATCCTCGCCACGCTACGTCGGCACGAACCGCACGGCGGCATGAACCCGACGCAGTTGTGCGCGAACGTCATGCTCTCCACGGGCGGAATGACGAATCGACTCGATCGGCTCGAAGAAGCCGGTTGGATCGCGCGCAAATCGGACCCGACGGATCGCCGCGGCGTCGTGGTCATTTTAACGACGCGCGGTCGCCACACGATCAACGCCGCCACGGCCACGCGATTCGCCGAAGCCGATGCCTCGTTGCCCGAACTCAGCGAAAATGAACGGGCGAAACTCACCGATTATCTGCGTCGCTGGATGGCGTCGTTTGCATAACGTTACTCGTCGACGATGTCGGTGAATAGCGAGATCGCGATGATCTCGGTGCGGTTGATGAGGATCTTTTTGCGGTTGCGTTTGAGGCCCGTGACGGCCGAAGCGGCCACGTAGTTTTCGCGGCTCGTGTCGGTGTCGCGCAAGTCGTGGAGGTCCGCATTTCGCAGTTCGAGGAAGTGCGCATCGTAGCGTTTGAGCGTACCCAAACAGACGAACTCGCTGCGGAAGTCGACGACAATTTTTTGGTTCAGCATCTCATCGAGCATCGTCGAAACCTCCGGTGGAATGTCCCGTACCGTTACACCATAGGTGGATTGCGTAGAACAGAGATATGCTTCAGCGAATTCGTACGTCCGCGTTTTATCAGTGCGTCGCGCATCCGAGCGTGTCGGCTTGGCTGGCGTACTTCATTACGGTAGCGTTGTTGGTCCTCGGCGTGCCGCTGTTTCTACGGATGCCGCCGTGGTGCGACCTGACGCTTTACGACATTGCCGCACGCAACATCATGACGGGCGGCGTGCATTATCGCGATGTCTTCGATACCAATCTACCGGGCTTTGTGTGGTTGCTCGTCGGTATTCGTCGCACGCTCGGGCCGAGTGTCGAAGTCGTGCGTGCGGTCGATCTGGCGATCGTGGCGGCATCGACGATTCTCATCGGTATCGCAGCCAAACGGTGCGGGGCGACTCGCGTAGGAATCGCGTGGTTTGCAGCGGGTGTGGCCGCGTTCTACCCGTTCACGACCGAGTTTTGCCACGCTCAACGCGACGTTTGGATGCTGCTTCCCGTGCTCGTTGCGGTTCGGCTTCGTGCGAACCGAACGCTCGCCGATGCCGATTCCCGCACGTTCCAAAAATCACTTCGCGAGGGGATTATCTGGGGCCTCGCGGTCTGGATTAAGCCGCACGTGGTGATTATGGCAACAGCGGTCTGGCTGGTTTCGTTTCGGCGAATCGCGCGGAATAGCGATGGCAAATCGTGGAACTGGCGAACCGCACGGCACGACTATCTCGGCAACTTGCTCGGTGGTGCGATCCTTGGGCTTCTGGGTGTGGCGTGGCTGTTTTTTACGGATGCGCTGTCGTCGTTCGTCGAGGTCTTCACGAAGTGGAATGGCCAGTACATGAGCCACGTTTTCTCGTTGATGTCCCTTAGGGCCGAGCAGCATTTGTTCTATTTTTTACCGTGGTCGTTTTGGCAACCGCTAGGGATTCTGATCGCGATACTCGACCTGTTCGGCTTGCAATTACGCCGCACGGAACTCGACGAGCGCAGTCGCACGATTCGCGCGATGATGTCCGCGTTGTATCTGTCGTGGATCGCGCAGGGGTTCGTGTTACAGAAGCATTTTCACTACGTTCACGTCCCCGAGACGCTCCTGTTCTTCGGGTTACTGGTCGCGCATCGGTTGACGATGCTGATACCGATCGGGTTGATGTGCTTGGCCGCGTGCGGTTCGATACATATCGCGTATCAGCAGAACGCGGACTTCCACGCGCGCATGGATGGCTATGCGGAACGCATACCGAACTTTTGGGAGTACATCCCCAGACACGCGTTGGCGAAGTGCGATCGAACCCGCCAATGGGAATCGTGTTTGCAAGTTGGCTTACCGCTGAAGGAATATCGAGCGAGACAAGATTCGCTGGCCCTGGAGTACGGGGGCTTCCCGAGCATCGCCGTCGCGGAGATCGGCGAGATTGCCGATCATTTACGCGAACTCGGCGTGCGAGACGGCGAACTCATCTGCTGGCACGATTCGCCCCACGCGGTGTATCTGGAACTGAATAACAAGCCGATTTTCCGGTTCATGCACGTGAACACGACGCTCGTTTCGTTGAAGACGTATTACCGGATGAAGCGCGAGTTAGTGAAGTTCGCGTTGCCCAAGGCGAAGTACATCGTGACCGATTTGATCCGCGTTTACGTGACGGCACCGCCAGAGATTCAACCGCATTGGGTGGACGCAGGATCGGACTTTTTTCCGCCGAGTATGACCGCGAAATCGCGTGCGTGCTTCCCGTACAATCAGCCTGCGATCTTCCGTTCCGGCGGCGGCACGGGGCGATATATCATTCACCGTTTGGTAAATCCGGTCGCGATGCTTGAGTATGAGGTCGATATTTGGGACAATGTCCTCTTCCGCCCGGCCTTCCAAAACGAACTACCCGAACCGGACAACCCGTAAACTCAGTCACCTATCGGAGTTTTGTCGATATGTTCCTCTCTCGTAAATGGCTCGTCGCAATTACCGGCATCGGTATCGCCGGGCTGCTACTTTCCTCGGATGCGTTCTCGCAGAAAAAACCTGCTACCCAGACAGTAGAGAAACCAACCGCTCCGGCGAAACCGAAACGCGCCGAACTGCCGCCGAGCCAACTTCCACTCGAACTCGTTCGAGGCGAGCGAATCGCGTTCGTGGGCAACACGAACGCCGAGCGAATGAGCCTGTACGGCCACTTCGAGACGATGCTCCACTTGCGTTTCCCTGCGAAAGAACTCGTCGTTCGCAACTTCGGTTTCCCCGGCGACGAAGTCAGCATCCGCCAGCGTTCCGCCGATTACACGAAGATCGACGACCCGCTCACCGCGTTCGGCCCCGACACAATCCTCAGCTTCTTCGGCTGGAACGAGTCGTTCAAGGGCAAAGACGGCATCGCGAAGTTCCAATCGGATTACGAGAACTTCATCGACGACTTCACCCGCCGCTACCCGCGCGACGATGCGAAATCGCCACTGCGGTTCGTGCTCGTCAGCCCGCTCGCATTCGAGAACACTGGCGATAAACACCTGCCGAGTGGCAAGCAAGAAAACGAGAACCTGAAGCTGTATACCGCGGCGGTGAAGGCCGTCGCCGAGAAGCGGAAGCTCGCGTTCGTCGATGTCTTCACACCGACGCTGGCCGCATTCGAGAAGGGTGGCGGGAAGCTGACGGTGAGCGGCTTCCAGATGAACGAAGCGGGCGACAAAGTCTTCGGGGCGACGCTCGACGCGATTCTGTTCGGCACGAATACGAGTGCAATCAAACCGGGCACGTCGGAGTTCGAGAAACTCCGCGCGGCCGTCATCGATAAATCGTGGCACCACTCGCAAGACTACCGCATGGTCAACGGCTGGTACGTCTACGGTGGCCGTCGCACCTTCGACACCGACACGTTCCCGCGCGAATATGTGAAACTCCGCAACATGACCGCCGTCCGCGACCACTTCGTCTGGGACATTGCGGCTGGCAAAGCGACCGCCGAGAAACCCGACGACAGCCAAACGGGCGATCTGATCGTGCCGCCGACGCGGTTCGGTCAACCGGGCCGCGATTACTCGGAGAACGCGCCACCACTGGCGTACCAGACCCCTGAAGAGTTCATTAAAACCGCGAAAGTGCCGAGCAACGTCGAAATCAAACTGTTCGCCGACGAGAAGATGTTCCCGGAGATCGCGAAGCCGGTGCAGATGAACTTCGACAAAAAGGGCCGCCTCTGGGTGGCGTGTATGCCGAGTTATCCGCAGTGGCGGCCAGGCGACCCGAAACCTGCCGATAAGCTCGTCATCCTCGAAGACACCGATGGCGACGGCAAAGCCGACAAGCGTACGGTCTTCTACGACAAGCTCCACTGCCCGACCGGTTTCGAGTTTTACAACGGCGGCGTGCTCGTCGTCGATCAACCGCGAATGTTGTTCCTCAAAGACACCGACGGCGACGATAAAGCCGACGAAGTCACGTACCTGATGGACGGCTGGGCGACGGACGACACGCACCATACGTGCGGTGCGTTCGAGTGGAACCACGGCGGCCTGCTGCACATGCTCGAAGGCATCTCGACCAGCACGACGCTCGAAACCGCATGGGGGCCACACCGCAGCGCTGGCATTGGCGGTGCGTACGTTCTCGACCCGCGTTCGATGAAGATCCGCCAGTTCGTACTGCCTGGCATGGCGAACATGTGGTGCTACGTCTTCGACGAATGGGGCCAGGGCATCGTCGGCGATGGCACGACACCGAACCAGACGTGGGACACGCCACTTTCCGGGGCACAGTACGGCGGACGCAAAGGCTTGCAGTTCGTGCTGCCGAACGGCGTGCGACCCAACCTCGGCAACGAATGGCTCGTCAGCCGGGCGCTACCCGACGATATGCAGATGCAGTTCACCTATGCCTGCGTGATCCAGATGAACGGCCTAACGCGGTACAAGATGCGCGACGACGGGGCGGGCTTCATGGGCGAACGCATCAAGGCCGATGGCAAAAACTACGACGACCTCGTTCGTTCCCCCGACAAGCACTTCCGCCCGGGCGATCCGCAGATCGGCCCCGATGGCGCGCTCTACTTCGTCGACTGGGCGAACGCGCTGATCGGGCACATGCAATACTCGCAACGCGACCCGAGCCGCGACCACGTACGCGGTCGGATCTATCGCCTCGTCGGCAAAGACAAAGCACTCGTTAAGCCCGCGACGCAAGCCGGCAAGAGCGTCGCCGAGATTCTCGAACAGTTCCGCGAATACGAATGGCGTTCCCGTTATCGTGCCCGCCGCGAACTCCACGACCGACCCGCCGCGGAAGTGTTACCCGCGCTCGATAAGTGGGTGAAGGCGCTCGACCCGAAGGACGCCGCGTACGATCGCCTGATCTGCGAGGCACTCTGGGTGCAACAAGGGCACCACGCGGTCGACGAAGAGTATCTGAACATCGCCTTGAATTGCCAGACGTTCCAGGCGCGTTCCGCTGCCGTTCACATCCTTGCCGACGAACGCGATCGCGTGCCGACTGCGCTTGAGCGATTCAAGAAAGCGGCACTCGACGAACACCCACGGGTTCGCACTGAAGCCGCCCGCGCACTCAGTTTTTACAACACCGCCGACGCGATGGCCGCCGTCGTGGCGATTACGAAGAAGCCGATGGATAGCTGGGTGAAGTACACCGTCGAAAGCGCACTCGGTGCCAACGAAGCGGCATGGCGGCCCGATTACCTCGCGGGTCGGTTGACGAAGGATAACCCCGAAGCGGCGAAGATGCTCGACGACATCGTGAAAGGATCGAAGACCGGTGGCCTCGCCGTACCGTGGATCAAGTTGCTACTCAGCAACGAGGAGAAATCGAAGGAAGAACGCTTCAAAGCCATGACCGCACTCGCGGGAATGAAGGGCAATCCCTCGAAGGGCCGCGAGGTGTTTCAACGAAACTGTATCGCCTGCCACAAGGTCGGGATGGGTGAAGGCAACGATTACGGACCGAACCTGGATAAGGTCGCCGAGCGATCCAAGACCCGCGTCAAGATCATCGAATCGATCATCGACCCGAATGCGGACGTGGAACCGAAATATCTTTCGACGAAGATCGAACGGCTGAGCGGTGGCGTCGTTACCGGGCTGGTGGTTTCGGAAGACAAAGACAAGATCGTGATCTTCGATGGCAAAGAAAAGAAGACGATCCCGCAAGACGACGTCGAGAAGAAAACCGTGCTGAAGCAGAGCAGTATGCCGGACGGTCAGGTGGGCACGATGGCCCCCGTCGAGTTCTTGGACCTCGTCGAGTATCTGGCCTCGTTGAAGTAGGCACTGAAGGGGATCGCGCATGACATCACGCACGCCGATCCCCGATTGGCAACTCCCACCCGGGGTCGATCGCGGCCTCTGGGATTACCTCCACAGCAACGAAATGGTCGGCGGTTACGACGCGCATATGGCGTTGTCGCCGCTCGCCGCTGCCGACGTTTCCTACTGCGAAACGCACTTTCCCACGCCCGGTTCGCTCGTCGATCTCGGCTGCGGCACGGGGCGACTCACGCAACACTTTGCACGCCGAGGCTTTCAATGTCTCGGCGTCGATCTCTCCGTGGAAATGCTGGATGCCGCACGCGCAAACTCCGTGCCGAATGCCGAGTATCTTCAGGCGAACCTCGTCGATCTCGCGCCGCTGCCCGATGCCACGTTCGACTATGCCGCGTGTCTGTTCAGTACGCTTGGGATGATTCGCGGGGCAGACAATCGCACAGCCGCATTGCAGTCGGCACACCGCGTGTTGAAACCCGGCGGGCACCTCGTGCTCCACGTCCACAACCGGCGATTCTACCCCATCGCGTTACGCACACTTCGCTCGGGTGACATCGCGATGTCACAGGCCTACGGCGGAGCCAGACTATCGCTGTACCACTACACTCGCCGCGAAGCGATTTCCCTATTGAAACGAACGGGCTTCGACGTGCAAAATGTCTCGCCCATCGGCGTCCGCTCGACGAGCGGATTATCGCAACCCTGGTTGCTGCCGAGATTGCGTGCATATGGCTATCTGATTTCTGCGAGCAAACGATAGTCGACCTGACGTGTGGTGCTTACTTACCCTTCGGCTCCGGCAGCCCGCGAATGACGCGACCGCATTTTGCGGCGGTTTCCAAGGCTTCGGTTGCGGTATCGGCGCGAGCGATGTTCAATGTATGTGCCAGCGGCTTGATGGGATTCTTCACTTCAAAATACTGATCCTTCGTAAAGGCATACCACTTCGCGTTATCGACGTCGTGAATGAGTGCATTCACCGGCTCGGTTTTCCAGTCGTTCCAAAGCTCCTTCAACGGCGTCCCGGCCTTGGAATCTCGCGGGGCTTCGAGGACTCGGCCTGTACTGGATACGAAGTATCGCTCCAAACCCGAACTCGTAACGAAGCAGGCCGTCCCCACGTCGGCCGTCCAAACGCTCACTTCTGCCCACTTCGTCGCTTCATTCTTTTTAACGCGCGGCTGCGAGTCCCATCGTGTAATGCGATTCCGCTTCCCATCCGGCTCGCTGGCATACCACTCGTAGCCACCGTTTTCCCCTGGTAGGAAGTCGAAAAACAGGGCATGGTTCAAAAGTGGGTAGCAGTTATGCGTTTGTTTGCGATTGCGATTCGGCTATCGTAAAGTGCCTGTTTCTCCCAGAATGTGAGTTACGAAA
>JAYVQG010000338.1:0-17292 GCA_043757025.1 Limnoglobus sp. | reverse complement strand
GCAGCATGGCGTGTAACGTCGACCGCGACACCACTTTTCCCCGCTTTTCGCTCACCCACCGCTGAAGCTTTCTCAGCGTCCATCCTCGACCGGGAATGTCGTATAAATTCGGCTCGCTTTGCCGGATGGTTTCGACGATCTGCTGGACCACTTCGGGCGCAAAAAAGGGGCGCTGCCGCCTGTGCGACAATAGGTCATCGCGTCCGGACCTCGCTCGTTATACTTGTGGACCCAAGCCATGACGCACTCGTCGCATCGCTGGGTTTGCTGCGCCCAAAGCGTCGCATTCGACTGCCCGAGAGCAATCGTGTATAACGCCAGAAACCGCTCCCGCGTCCGCACGTGGGTCGACTTCGTCGCCAACCGACGCAAATCGTCCGTCGTTTGCTCCCACTTCGCAACGTCTGGCCGGATCATCAAATCGAGACTCATGCCGAAGGAATCGTTCGATTATAGTACGATAAAAGTGGCCGGAGAAACTCCAGTTTTCTGGCTGAACGGGGTTTAGGCGCACTTTTGGGTCATTTAGGCGCACTTTTGAGCACATCCGTGCAACGACACCAATTCCGGCTTACGTCCCATCGCCTCCGATTTTTTGACTATCGCATTTCGTGTGGGTGAGACCAACGCAGGCCGGAAGACTAGCATTTAGGAATCGAAACCCTCACGCATCCTTCTTCTTCGGGGCGGCTCGTTTCTTCGGTGCAGGTTTGGTCACCGCTGCTTCCGCCGTCTCCACAACAGCGGTTTCGGCCACTGGCGCGGGTGCGGCAACGCCACTGCCAACGTGCGGTGCCCAGCCTTTCGCGATGTTCTCGGTGAGGAGTTCGTTCCAAAGCGAGTCGATCTGGTCTCGCGAATTCGAGACGCGAATATCGCGTTCGAGCGGCGTTTTGCGGTTCGGGCTGAAATCGCTGAAGTGGATCACGTACGCAGGGAAGTCGTCCGCCTCGGCTTGCTTGTTCGTTTCCCACATCACGAACTTGCGCACCATCGTCGCGCCTTTCAGCACCTTCGTGTAAACCTCGCGCTTCAGCGGCGAACTCGGCGTCAGGTTCAACTGTCGGGCGTCGCGATCCACCAGCGGCACTTCGACGAGATCGGAGACTTGCTTGATGCGAATGTCGCTCGCGTTAAACTGCTTGTCGTCGCGTCGTCGCACGAACTGCGGCGAGATCAGCGCGACTAACGGCAGCCGCCGCACGATCTTGTACTTCTTCTCGACGGCGTCCCAGTTGAGTGCCATCTTGTTCATCGGCGTGCCTCGCGTCGAATGCGAAATCATATCGAGCACGCTGATCTCGATGACGATCTCCGGCCGCACCATGTGGTACGCGACTTGGTCGTTGACTTCGACGTATTCGCTCGCCGTGACCGAGTCTTTGAGGTCGCTGAGGAACGCACGGCGATCGTGCTCGGTGAAGCCGCCGCCGACGTGCCCGAGCACGTGCAGGAAGCCATCTTGCCGCATCACGGCCAGCAGCAAATCGTGGATCATCCCGTGGCGATCATCGACGCCTTCGGTGAAGCCGATCACCACGGCATCGAGCGTGTGCCGCGGCTTCACTTTGAACATGCCCGCGCTATCGCTGCGGGCAATCAACCCTTCGGCACCGCCGTTTACCCACGCCTTGAACTGCTTGGCGATGTCGCCGCCATCTTTGATCCAGTGCGCCTCCGGCAACACGACGCGCGTGCAGCCTTCGAACAGCGTTTCGAGCTTGGCCCACGTGTCGCGAAAGACGGCAGTCGGTGGCGTCCCGTCGATTTCGATGATGTCGAACGGCGCGAAGTGTAGGCCATCGAGTTCAACTTTTGTTGCCGGTTGGCGGGCCACCCGGCTCACGTCGTGAACGCGCCCGCGCTTGCCATCGGGCCTTGAGTAGTAGAGTTCCCCCGCGAAAAGTGCCTTCTTGATACCCGCCGCTTTGAGCTTGTCCGATGCTTCTTTTTCGAGTGCCAACCCGGCGCGAACGGTGCCACCCGGATTGACGAGGATCGTCTCGCCATCTTCGTACGCCAGCACGCTAAACTCGCCGTCGATTTTCATCGTCACGTGATAGTCCGCCGACGACAACCGCTTCGGTACGTCCGCCGCTTCGAGCGGAATCATCCGCGACGCCGTGTGCCGTTTGTAGTCTTGCGTGCGCGTGAGGAGCGTCGGATCGACGAGCGCCGCCGGTGTGCCAACGGAATAGCCCGCGAGCTTGATTTCCAATTTGTCTTTGCGAACGAGACTCATGTTTTCCTCTGCAATGTTGTCGGACCACTCCGAGTGTGCGTAACGACCCAGAGCGTCCTTCAATCGTTAGTCGTGTGCCCAGATGTCTCGCGATGCCCAGCGTAAAGGATGCGTTTATTTAACGTAGCAACCCAGCCACTCTTCGCCGCCTGCGCGAACCTTTGAATTGATAATTTGGGTCATACTAGTAAGATTCTTGAGAAGAGATACCTCATGGTGACGGTTTAGAATGTATCGCGTTTTCCCGTTCTCTGAACTGAATGGACCGAAGAGATGTCATTGGACCCGACTCCCGAAATTGCGACCGAAACTCCGAAATTATCCCCGGTCGAAGGAATTAAATCGAGCAGTCGCTTCCTGCGCGGCTCGATTGCCGAGGAACTGAACTCCGGCGAGAGCCACTTCAGCGAAGAGTCGAAACAACTGTTGAAGTTTCACGGCAGTTATCAGCAGGAAGATCGCGACGCCCGGAAAACCCGCTCGAAGGCGGGCGTGGGCAAGGCGTACATGTTCATGATTCGCCTGAAGCTGCCGGGCGGCAAGCTGACGCCGGCGCAGTACCTCGCGATGGACGAGATTTGCGAGAAGTACGCCAACGGCACGATCCGCCTGACGACGCGGCAGAGCATTCAGTTCCACGGCATCCTGATGCCGAACTTGAAGAACTCGATTGCCGCGATGAACGATGTGCTCGTTTCGACGCTCGGCGCGTGCGGCGACGTCAACCGCAACGTGGTGACCTGCCCGGCCCCGACCGGCGACCCCGTTCGCGTGCAAATGCAAGAACTGACCGAGGAAATCGCCGCACACCTCGCCCCCCGTGCGGGCAACAAGGCGTACCACGAAATCTGGCTCAACGGCGAGAAAGTCGATACCGGAATCGGTTCGGGCGAGTTCGAGCCAATCTACGGCAACGTCTATTTACCGCGTAAGTTCAAGACCGGCTTCGCGATGCCGCACGACAACTGCACGGACCTCCTCGCGCAGTGCCTCGGCTACCTTGCGGTCATCGAGAACGGCAAACCGGTCGGTTACAATCTCTACGTGGGTGGTGGCCAGGGTACCACGAACAGTAAGC
Source organism: Limnoglobus sp. (assembly GCA_043757025.1). Lineage (GTDB taxonomy): Bacteria > Planctomycetota > Planctomycetia > Gemmatales > Gemmataceae > Limnoglobus. Next base: position 13,972 of record JAYVQG010000338.1, on the reverse strand, counting down.
CCGATACGTACCCGTTGCTGGCGCAGCCGATCGCGTACATCGACCCCGATGAAGTCGTGTTTACGGCCGAAGCGGTGGCGAAACTGTACCGCGATCACGGCTACCGCGACGACCGCAAACGCGCCCGCATCAAGTACCTCATGCACGATTGGGGCGTCGAGAAGTTCCGCGATCTGTTCGCGAAGGATTACTTCCAGAAGCCGCTGCGGGCACCGAAAGATCTCGCGATCACCGGAGTCGATTTGCACCTCGGTTGGCACAAACAGGCCGACGGCAAGCTGTTCATCGGCATTTCGGTCGAGAACGGCCGCATTAAGGACGAAGGCCAATACCGCCTGCGTAGCGCCCTTCGCGCTATCGTTAGCAAATTTCAGTGCATCGTGCGGATCAGCACGCAGCAGGACATTTTGCTCGGCGACATCGCGGCGTCGGACAAAGCCGCAGTCGATGCAATGCTGACCGAGTACGGCATCCCTCGGCACGAAAACCTTTCGATGGTACAAAAGTGGAGTATGGCGTGTCCCGCGATCCCGACGTGCGGCCTCGCTATCACCGAATCCGAACGCTCGTTGCCCGCGTTGGTCGATCAACTCGAAGTCGTGTTGAAAGACCTGCAACTCGATAACGAGCCGATCAGTATGCGAATGACCGGCTGCCCGAACGGGTGTGCGCGACCGTTCCAGAGCGAAGTCGGCCTCGTCGGTCGCGGCGGCACGAAGTACACGATGTACATCGGCGGCGATAGCTATGGCCGTCGTTTGAACTTCGAGTTGCAAGACTCCGTACCGATCGAGCAAGTGACGCCGAAGCTCAAGGCGATCTTCCAGAGTTTCAAGGCCGAACGCCAGAACGCCGAACTCTTCGGTTCGTACTGCCACCGCGTCGGCATCGATAAATTGCTCGCACTCATCGGCCCGCCGAACGGCAAATAAGAAGTTCGTGGCGAGCGGGGGAGGTAACTCCCCTGATTCTTCCTGAGTCGTGGACGATTCGATACGTTTTTGTTAGCCCGACGCGCCAGCGAGGGGAACCCGCGAGATGGCACGACATCGCAGAAACGAAAGTAATCCCTCGCTAGCGCGTCGGGCTAACAAGAATGGTTTGTTAGACCAGTGACGTGTCATTTCGCCTTCCATCAAAAGGGGCCGACCGTGGCGACTTCGCCTCAATTGCAACTCCGGCAGCGGCTCGAATCGCTTCGCGCCGCCGGGGTGGAGTTCCTCCCGCGAACCCCATCCCTGCCGACACCCGTGGCGATTGCGGCACCGCGTTCACTTCCCGCGACTCCCGCTCAAGCCACCGAACCGGTGGCTGTGCCCGTCGATAGGCGGCGAGTTTCGCTCGATCTGCTGGCGAAAGAAATCGCGTCGTGCAATCTCTGTCCGGAACTCTTCTCGACCCGCACCCAAACCGTGTTCGGCACCGGTCCGCTCGATGCGGATATTTGTTTCGTCGGCGAGGCACCGGGTGCGGACGAAGATCGCCTCGGCGAGCCGTTCGTCGGTGCGGCCGGGCAACTGTTAGACAAGATTATTGCGAAGTGCGGATTGCGCCGCGAAGACGTTTACATCCTGAACATTTTGAAGTGCCGCCCGCCGCGCAACCGCCCGCCGGAACAGATCGAATGCGCGAACTGCGAGCCATTTTTGTTTCGGCAACTCGACCTCATTCGCCCGAAGGTGCTCTGCTGCCTCGGGGGAGTTGCGGCCAAAAATCTGCTTCAAACGAAGACGGGAATCACCGCACTTCGCGGTGAACTGCATCGTGCGCGGGGGCTACCCGTGGTCTGCACGTACCACCCATCGTATCTGCTTCGGCTAACCGGCGAAGCCGAAGCGCGAGCGAAGTGGGAATGCTGGGACGACATGAAATTGTTATTGAGAACCGCCGGGCGATCGGTGCCCGGCGAAACGTAAATTCTCGTTCAACCTGCGTCATCCTCGGGGGCGTCGCCGGTATCGAGGCCCAGCCCTTTGCCGATGGCTCCTGCGAGGTCTTTCATTTTCACGGGCCGTACCAGCACGACGCCACCGCGACGAATGCGGATCGTGGCTTTCCAGTTCGCTTGTTCTTCGTTGAGTATCAGCACCGCCGTCATGTCCAGATGCTGCAAGTCGGCCTCGCGCAAAACCTGATCGAACGCTTCGAGTCCCGCTTGGCCGACGGTGCCCGCGTCGATGATGAGCGCGTGAAACGGCTGTTGGCGGTAGCGGCTCAGCGCCTGACTCGGGTCGATCGACATCAGTACGCGGAGGCCCATTTTCTTGAACCGTTTGCGGAACACGTCTTGAAGTTTCAAGTGATCTTCGATGATGAAAATCGTCGACGGCCCGGAGACTTGCCTCGAAGTCACCTTTCCACCCGCAATTTCCGCCCTTACCGATTTGATCCCTTCGAGCATGAGTGCCGGCGATTGATACCGCGACGCTGGCTCGAACGCGCACATCTTCAGCACGAGGCCAACGACCGAGGAATGCAGGCCGAACTCTTGACCGAGGCGGCGAATCGGTTCGTCGAGTTCGTAACGTAGCCGCATTTGCATCGCGAGTTTGTCGCGGGTTTTCGGCAAGATCGATTGGCCGGTGAGAATCTCGAATAGCACGGTACCGAGGAAGTAAATGTCGGTTCGCGCATCGCCTTTTTTGCACGACGTAAGCTTTTCGAGACCGGCGTAATCGACGGTGCGATCGACTTCGGCATCGTCTTTCTCTTTGCCGGGGGCGCGGTCGCTGAACATTGCGGCCGCCCCGGCCTGGCTGATTTCCGCGAGGCCGAAGTCGACGAGCCGCGCGACTTTGTTCGTACCGATGAGAATGTTCGTCGGCTTGATGTCGCGGTGCGTCAGGCCACGCGATTGGGCATACGCTAACCCCGAAGCACACTCCTCGATCACTCGAAGCGATTCGTCGACGTCGAGTTTTTTGCGAATCGAGATAATATCGCGAAGGTTGCCCCCTTCGATGAATTCCATCACGATGTAATACTGGCCGGTGATGTTATCCTTGTTCACCGCCAGAATTTGCACGATGTTCGGGTGCTGAAGCGTCAAGCCGAGACGGCCTTCTCGCTCGAAAAGCTCGACGCGCCGCGGGTCGTCGGTCCAGCGTTTCCGCAAAATTTTGATGGCGACGATCTGCCCCGTTCGTGGGTCGTCGCCGCGATAAACCCGCCCGAAACTTCCCGACGAGATTTTGTAAAGTAAGCGGTAACCGCCGAGGATGTAACCGTCGGTGTCGCCCTTCAACAGCTTGCTGCTCTGAAGTGGCGTCGTGAAGCCTTTGCGCTCGAAGAGCTTTGCCATCGCGTCGGCCGTGCCGCGTGGATCGTCGAGTTCGTACAGGCATTCCTTGGCCACGTATTCTTCCACCAACCCGACGCGGATGACGAGCTGAACGAAGTCTTTGGCATCGAGCGGTACGGACATAATACGTTCCGACTTGCGGTGCGAGTGAACTGCGGGGAGTGGCCCCGATGTATTCGGTTAATTTAGCAGATGCAAAACCGCGTGCAATCGGGTTATGAGAGTTGTCGCCACTGTCGCCCCGCACGCCCCGCACAATCGACATTCCCGGAATGCGCCACGAATGAAGGCGAAGTCGAGCGCCATGCGATAAGCGTATCTTTTGCGTAAAACGTCACCAACTCGACTACCGAGAAGCCTACCGATGCCTGTTATAGAACTCGTGACTTCGATTGCTGCCCCGATCGACCGCGTGTTCGATTTGGCTCGCAGTATCGACTTGCACACGCATTCGACATCGCGCACCGGCGAACGTGCGGTGTCTGGTGTGACATCGGGTCTAATCGGACTCGACGAGGAAGTCACTTGGAGAGCACGGCATTTCGGCGTCTGGCAGTCGCTCACGGTTCGCATCACGGAGTTTGAGCGCCCGACGCACTTCACCGATGTCATGCTGCGGGGTGCGTTTCGCAGCATGGAACACCGTCACGATTTCGAAATGACAGCCGACGGCACCACTGCAATGCGCGATCTGTTCCGTTTCCAATCGCCGCTCGGCATCCTCGGTCGCCTCGTCGATTGTCTCGTCCTCACACGTTACATGAAATCGCTCTTGATCGAGCGCAACCGAGTCATCAAAGTCATTGCCGAATCCGATGACTGGGAGAAATATCTACCACACGGCTCGAGGTGACGCATTGGGTCGTTCAAACACTTTTAAGTGCCATGCGGGAGTGTAACCGTAGTTTGAAAGTGTGTCGTATGCCATCCCGATGCTCTCAATCATCGAGAACAGCCTGTGACGAGCTTTCCCAAATCGGCGACGGGCCGGATACTCACCGTTAATGGTGGTTCTTCTAGCATCAAGTTCGCACTATTTGAACTCGGCGAACCTCCACGCCGCATTCACAGTGGAACCGTCGATCGTGCGAACACCGATTGGATCGATTCGCTCGATCTGAACGGTCTGCTGGCAGTGGGGCATCGTATCGTTCACGGTGGGCCGAAGCATTTCGAGCCGCAATGGGTGATTCCGGAACTGCTCGCCGACTTGCGTCTGGCGATGCCGCTCGACCCGAATCATTTGCCTGCCGAGATTGCCTTGATTGAGACGATCGCACAACGGTTACCCGGCGTGCCACAGGTCGTTTGCTTCGACACCGCGTTCCACCGCGACTTGCCGAACGTTGCCAAGTTGTTGCCGATTCCGCGAAAGTACGCCGATGCGGGGGTTCGCCGCTTTGGCTTCCACGGGCTTTCTTACACGTATCTTTTGGGCGAACTCGAACGCCAGGCGGGGCGCGAGATTGCCAACGGCCGCGTGATCTTCGCGCACCTCGGCTCGGGGGCGAGCATGGCGGCGGTGCGTGGCGGAAAGTGCATCGACACGACGATGGGCTTCACCCCGGCCGGCGGGATGATGATGGGCACGCGGACCGGCGACATCGACCCCGGCGTGCTCGTCTACCTCGCTCGCACGGAAAAGCTGACAGCGGACCAAATCGACGACATGGTCAATCGCAAATCGGGCTTACTCGGCGTGTCGGGAACGAGTGCGGACATGCGAGATCTGCTTGCGAAGCAGGCGACGGATTCGCACGCCGCGGAAGCGGTCGAACTGTTTTGCTACCAGGCCCGCAAGTACATCGGCGCGTATGCGGCCGCACTCGGCGGGCTGGATGCGATCGTCTTCTCCGGTGGTGTCGGCGAGCATTCGCCGCAAGTGCGCGAGCGGATATGCGACGGTCTCGAATTCCTCGGCGTGAAACTCGACACGCTCGCCAACGCGGCCAACGCGCCGGTGATTTCCAATTCCAGCGTGACAGTGCGCGTGATCCCGACCGACGAAGAAATCATCATCGCGCGTGCGGTGCTTTATTCTCTGGTAGCCGCGTAGATCACGCGGCTCGCGTGATTGCGTGTCGAAATCAAGTGTTGATCACGCGGCTCGCGTGATTGCGAAATCCGTGTCGCCCCAGGGCTTCGGCCGTCACGCGAGCCGCGTGATCTACAAACGCGAAAGCACACAACATGACTGCCATCAGCGACGAACTTTTGCAGAAGATAGACGCCTACTGGCGTGCGGCCAACTACCTGTCCGTCGGGCAAATCTATTTGCTCGATAACCCGCTGCTGAAAGTGCCACTGACGCGCGCACACATCAAGCCGCGATTGCTCGGCCACTGGGGCACGACGCCGGGGTTGAACTTGTTGTACGTTCACCTGAACCGTGTGATTCGCGAACAGAATCTGGAAATGCTTTACATTGCCGGACCGGGGCACGGCGGGCCGGGGATCGTTGCGAACGTCTATCTCGAAGGCACGTACAGCGAGGTGTACCCGAACATCACGCGCGATGAAACGGGCATCAAAAAGCTGTTCAAGCAGTTCAGCTTTCCCGGCGGAATCGGTAGCCATTGCACCCCGGAAACGCCTGGCTCGATCCACGAAGGTGGCGAACTCGGCTACTCATTATCGCACGCCTTTGGTGCCGCGTTCGACAACCCAAATCTCATCGTGGCCTGCGTTGTCGGTGACGGCGAAGCCGAGACCGGCCCGCTAGCGACCGCATGGCATTCGAACAAATTCCTCGACCCCGCCCGCGATGGGGCCGTGCTGCCGATCTTGCACCTCAACGGTTTCAAGATCGCCAACCCGACGCTACTGGCACGCATCCCGCACGACGAACTCCGCAAGTTATTCGAAGGCTACGGGTACGCGCCGCACTTCGTCGAAGGCGACGACCCCGCAACTGTCCACAAGTTGCTCGCCGCCACGCTCGATACGGTAATCGCAGAAATCCGACGCATCCAATCCGATGCCCGCACTCGCAATGTCAGCGACCGTGCGATCTGGCCGATGATCATCTTGCGAACGCCGAAGGGCTGGACGTGTCCGCATGAGATCGACGGCAAGACCGTGGTCGGCTCGTGGCGGAGCCATCAGGTGCCGATGTCGGACATGAGTTCGGAGGAACATATTCGCGTTCTCGAAACGTGGATGAAAAGCTATCGCCCGGAGGAACTGTTCGACGCACGTGGCGAATTGCTACCCGCGTTGGCCGCACTCGCGCCAACGGGCGCGCTTCGAATGGGGGCCAGCCCGCACGCGAATGGCGGGCAGTTACTACGCGATTTAGTTTTGCCGAACTACCGCGATTACGCGGTAGCGGTACCATCGCCGGGCGCGATCGATGCCGAATCGACTCGCGTGCAAGGAAAGTTTCTGCGCGACGTGATGAAACTCAATGCCGAAGCGAAAAACTTCCGCGTGTTCAGCCCCGACGAGTTGGCGTCGAACCGCTGGCAAGACATCCTCGACGCGACGGGGCGATGCTTCGTCGGTGAGATCGACCCCAACGACGGTACCCGCGAATCGCACGATGGCCGCGCGATGGAAGTGCTCTCCGAGCATCAGTGCCAAGGCTGGCTCGAAGGCTATCTGCTGACGGGTCGGCACGGTTTCTTCTCTTGTTACGAAGCGTTTATCCACATCGTCGGTTCGATGTTCAACCAACATGCGAAGTGGCTCAAAATTAGTTGCGAGGTGCCGTGGCGAAAGCGGATCGCGAGCCTGAATTACCTCCTGAGTTCGCACGTGTGGCGGCAAGACCACAACGGCTTCAGCCACCAAGACCCCGGCTTCCTCGATCTCGTGCTGAACAAGAAAGCCGAGATCGTGCGGGTGTATCTGCCGCCCGATGCAAACACGTTGCTGAGCATCACCGACCACTGCCTCCGGAGCCGCGGTTACGTCAATGTGGTCGTGGCCGGGAAGCAGTCTGCCCCACAGTGGCTGGACTTGCCCGCAGCGATCGCGCATTGCGAAACGGGCATCGGCGTTTGGAACTGGGCCTCGAACGATGGCGATACCGAACCCGATGTCGTGATCGCGTGCAGTGGCGACGTGCCGACACTCGAAGCGCTGGCGGGAGTCGCTCTACTGCGCGAACATTTACCCGACCTGAAAGTGCGATTCGTGAACGTCGTCGATCTGATGAAACTGCAATCCGACAGAGAACATTCGCACGGCCTAACGGACTGCGCGTTCGATGCGTTGTTCACGACCGACAAGCCGATTATTTTCGCGTTCCACGGTTACCCCTGGCTCATTCACCGGCTGACTTACCGACGCACGAACCACAATAACTTGCACGTTCGCGGTTACAAAGAGGAAGGTACGACGACGACGCCGTTCGATATGTGCGTGCTCAACCAAATCGATCGTTTTAACATCGTGCGCGACGTGATCAAACGAGTACCCGGACTGGCCGCAAAGGCGACGGACACCGCGCAGTTCATGGAAGCGAAGTTGGTCGAACATCGGAAATACATCATCGAGCACGGCATTGACATGCCCGAAATCCTCGACTTGAGGTGGCCGAGTTCACCGATTATTTGAGCCGTCCGGAACGTAAACGATATTATCTTTACCCACATTACATCGCGAGCCAGGATGGACCACGACCAGCGATTCAAGGCAATGATCCGCGTGTTCTTCCCGGAGTTCATGCAACTGTTCTTGCCCACATGGGCCACGCAGTTCGACTTCGCCTCGACCGAGTGGCTCGAACAGGAAGTCCTGCCCGATCCACCCGAAGGCGAGCGGCACATTCTCGACCTCGTGGCGAAACTCCGTACCGTCGAGAACCTCACCTCGCGCACATCGGCCACCGCCGATGAATGGCTCGCGCTGGTCCACGTGGAAATCGAGGCCGAAGACCGCACGACGCGACTCAAGCCGCGACTGCCAAGGTATTACCATCACCTTCGGGACAAGCATAAATTGCCCGTGTTGCCGATCGTGTTGTACCTGAGCGTCGGCATGGAAGGCATCGGCACAGACACCGTGATCGAATACTTTGGCGACATGGAAGTGATGCGATTCCGCTATTTGTACATTGGCTTGAAGTCGCTCGATGCGTTAGAATATGCACGTGGAAGCAGCATGATTGGCGTCGCGCTTTCCGCATTAATGAAAGCCGAACCCGATCAGTGGCCGATGATCGCCGCAAACGCATTACTTCGCCTCGTCGATGCGCCGGTGAACGACCACCAGCGATTTTTACTCAGCGATTGTTTGCAAGCGTACCTCAATCTCGACGAAGCGAGCCGAGAGCTTTACCAGGAAATCACCAAGGCCGAACCCTATTCAAGGATCCACGCAATGAACAAAACACCCTACGACCACGGCATCGAACAAGGCATCGAACGAGGCCGCGAGGAAGGCATCGAAAAGGGCATCGTAGTCGGCAAGGAGAAAGCTCTGCGAGATGTTGCAATCGCATTGCTGGAAAGCAAGTATCGCTCGGTGCCCAAGCCCTATCTCGATCGCATCGGCTCACTGGGCTACGACGATCTGCTGGCACTCGTTGTCCGCATTCCGAATGCGGCATCGATGGAGTCGCTGTTTCTGCCGAGTTGAATCGGCCACGCCGATGCCCACCGCACAAAATGCCTCGTCGGATTGATTCTCACGGCGTTCCATTCCGACTGGGTAACTGAGTTGGTTTGGGACGCTCTTGTCGGCGGATACTCGGTCGGGTTTCGCGCCCGTACTACGAACCCCCTTCTGCACTGATACCCGGAACCTTATCTTTCCAATGGAGGGAATGACTGGGTGCGGCTCCTCCGCGTTCGGTTTGCACCACGATTGCACCAGGGGTTCGACAACCGTGAGTGACCGCCCGATTGCTCCCAATGCGTTCGTACTTGGCTTTCTCTCCGTCGTCCAAGACCCCGGCGGTTATTTTGGCGGCTACCTGGTCACGAACGCCTGGGGGCGACCGCTCGAATTTCGCATGACGACTGCGGTCCAACCGAACCGCGTGCAGCAGATCCTTTACGGTGCCACGCTCAACGAGTACATCTTCGCGGATCTCATCGGCAAAACGCTGATCGAGAAGGCTACGGCGCAACCTTCACTGATTATTGCGGATCATCCGTCGATGTTGCCGCTGCGGTCGCGAATGGATGTCCCGGTCATCGCGTTGCCGGGTGGCACGCCGGGCGATGCACTGACGATCACGCATGCGCGGTCGTCGTCGCCGTTGCTGTTTTCCGCTTCATTTGCCCACGATCGTGCGACAATCGAAGATCTCCTCAACCAGATCGATCCCTCGGTCGACCTCACCGAACCGTTCGCGCGGATTCGCGAAGCGGTGGCTGAGGCTCGGAAACTGGGGGTCGCCAACCGTGCCGCCTAATGAGGTACCCACTCCCGGTTTGCCGCTGAATTTCGGCTGGCTGCCCCCGCAACTCGCCGAATTCACGACGATTGCGATCGATCTGGACCTCACGCCCACGTACATCTTGCCGCCGCAATTCGACGAACCGCTGACCGCGAATGTGCGGGAAACGCGGCTCCTCGCGCAGTCTCCATTCGTCAAAACCATCGGCAAACTCGACCTGACCGTCACAACCGAAGGCTGGAAGTTCCCGTCGCCGCCGATCGAATACGCACCCCGTGCCGCAAATGCGAACCCGGAATATGTGCGTCCTGTCGGCCGTCGCGTCGTCGATTTGCCGACGTTGCCCGACGGTCAGCCGATGCCCGATGGGTTGAAGCCGCGCATCCGCACCGGCCCGACCGCCGATCACGTGCTGATTAAAGATCGCCTGCTGTACTTGTTACAGCCGCCGCTCGATGGTCTGTTTAACGGTCGGCAACTGGAAGTGCCGTTCGAGCCGTTTCCGTATCAACTCGAAGGCATCGCCTTCCTGATGCCGCGACATGCGGCACTGTTGGCCGACGAGATGGGCCTCGGCAAAACCGCGCAGGCGATCCTCGCACTGCGGCTTCTGTACCATCAAGGGGTGGTCACGAAGGCGCTAATCGTGATGCCGAAACCGCTCGTCCATAACTGGGCGAGGGAACTGAAACTGTGGGCACCCGACTTGCCGTTCGAGGTCTTCGATGGCGATGCCGACGACCGCCGGCGCGTCTGGCTGGTGTCGAACTGCCCGCTGAAGTTAATCAACTACGAAACGCTCTCCCGCGATGCGGAGATCCTTGCGGACAAGCGAATCGCGTTCGATCTGGTCATTCTCGACGAAGCGCAGCGGATCAAGAATCGCGGGTCGAAAACGGCGAACGCGGTGACGAGCATCCGGCGAACGCGAAGCTGGGCGATGACCGGCACGCCGATTGAAAACCACGCCGACGACCTCGTGAATATCTTCTCGTTCGTCGATCCGGGCCGCGTCCCGCAAGACTGCCCGCCACGACAGATTGCCTCCTTGACGAGCGATTGCATTTTGCGCCGCACCAAGGACGATGTGCAGTCGGACATGCCGCCGAAGATGATCAAGGACGTCGAAGTCGATTTGACGACGGCGCAGCGAATCGCCTACGACCGTGCCGAAAACGACGGCATCATTCACCTCAACGAACTCGGCGACACGATCAGCGTGCAGCATGTGTTCCAGTTGGTGATGCGATTGAAGCAGATTTGCAACTTCGACCCGCTCACCGGCGAAAGTGCGAAGCTCGAACAGCTCATGCACGACATGGAAGAAGTGGCGGCGAACGGGCGGAAAGCAATCATTTTCTCGCAGTGGGTGGAGCCGCTGAAGGTGATTGCGGAGTCGCTGAAAGCGTACGGGCCGCTCCAGTATCATGGCCGCATTCCGCAGAACGAACGCACGCCGATCCTCGACCGCTTCCAGGCCGACCCCGATGCCCACGTGTTGCTGATGACCTACGGCACCGGTAGCGTCGGGTTGAACTTGCAGTTCTCGAACTACGTCTTCCTGTTCGATCGTTGGTGGAACCCGGCTGTCGAGGATCAGGCGATCAATCGCGCCCACCGCATCGGCCAACGCCATCCCGTCACGGTCACGCGATTTCTAACCGAGAACACGATCGAACAGCGGATCGGCGACATCCTCGAGGCGAAGCGGAAGGTCTTCAACGATCTGCTCTCGCAAGCCGACAAGCCCGCATCGATCGGCCTGTCCGAAGACGAAATCTTCGGGTTGTTCGACATCGGCGCGCGACGCAAGAAAGCGGCGTGACATCGTTCTAAACGTCGGTGTCGTCTGCGACGCTCGGCAGCACGCCGGTTACGACGTAATCTTGTAACACTTTCGGCATCATGTCCCATGTCGTTTGATATGTCGGATCGAGCGGAACGTTCACATGATAGCCCGCGACCAAGAAGAGTGGCATGTCCGGTAGTGAATCCCCGACGGCAACGGGTTCGACGTAGGCTTCCTTTGAACGACTCGCGTTGTACGAAGCGAGGATGAGGTTTTTCCCGGCTGGGAATGTGAATTCATCGTCTTCGTCTTCAAAATCCTCCCAAATGGCACGATGCACGCCGAATGGGTCGCGTTTGGTCGGTGGGAACAGATCGATAACGAGTAAATGGATCCCTTCGCGAACGAACTCGATGCTCTTTTCGAGAAACTCCTGAAAGGCTTGCTTGCTCGATTTGTTACCCGGCGATACGATCTCGATGACCGCAACCGTACGACCGATTTTGTGTTTGATGACGATGCGATTCGCTTTGTCTGCGTAGGTTTCCTTCGTAGATTTCCGAATGATTTGCGCCTTGGGCGGTTCGAGTAGCAACGTCCCACCCGCCGGTGTTCGCCCACGTCGATCGGGTTCGCGGGTATCGATGGCGAGTACGTCCGGTTCTATATTGGGTATCTTTTGCTCCACCAATGCCGTGAACCCGTTTGGCAATCTACCGCCGTTCAGTGCGTTTTTGATGTAGATCGACCAACTCTGATGAAAATCGTGGAACAACCCATCGTAGACGTTGGTCCAATTGTGAATCGGCATGGCGAATCCTCCATGCAAAATGATACCAGAACCAGTCCGTCGATCCACACGTTTCGCCGCATCAAATCAATTCGGGCATCGCCTTCCAGTCGTCCACCAGGAAGTTTGGCCGACCGGAGAGATCCGGGAGTGTCACCGCGTGCGGGTCGATGCCGAAGTGGTGGTACAGCGAGGCGTGGACTTCGCCGAAGTGAACGGGGCGTTTCGTGATGGTGCCACCGTTGCGATCCGTCGCACCGATGACTTGACCGGTCCGGAAGCCGCCACCCGCGATCAGCCCGCCGCCGACTTGTGGCCAGTGATCGCGGCCGCCGTCCTTGTTGATTTGCGGTGTGCGTCCGAACTCGCCCCACGCGACGACTGCGACATCTTTATCGAGTCCGCGGTCGTGCAAGTCCGAGATCAGTGCGTGCATTCCATGATCGAACCATGGGAAGTGCGTGTTCTTGCACTCGCTGAAATTGCTGCTGTGGAAGTCCCATCGTCCGAAGTTCAACGTCACCACCCGCGCCCCGGCTTCGACTAACCGGCGAGCCATCAGGAAATGCTCGAGGTTTCGCGGTGCGCCATCGCCGTAGTTTTTGGAGTCGCCTTTGCCGTAGCGTTCGCGAACGATCAACGGTTCTTTCGACAGATCGAGCGCTTCGACCATCTTGCTCGACGTGAGAATTTCGAGCGACTGACGATGGAGTGCATCCATGCCGTCGAACGTGCCTTTGCCGTCGATGTCGCGCCGGATGCGGTCGAAGCCCTTCAGCAATTCGGCGCGGTCAGTGAGGTTGACCGCGTTGCTGGAATTGAGCACCATGTTTCGGCTAATCGGCCCCGATGGGCGGAACGCACCGTTTGCGATGCCGAGAAAACCGGGGTGGCCCGGCGAGCCGTACGGAGGATGTCCCGAATCGGGCGCGAGGCCGAAGAACGGCGGCACCGACTTGTTCGTCGAACCGAGTAGCTTCGACACCGTCGCGCCGATCGATGGCCAACCGCCGGGAGCTTGCTTTTGAACCGTGCGGCCGGTGTAGCAAATGAACGAGTCGTGATCGCCACTCGGCGACCCGTAGACCGAGCGTAGCGGGATGACTTTGTCCATGATCGAGGCGATTTTCGGCAGATGCTCGCAGATCTGGATGCCGGGCACTTTCGTGTGGATCGGCTTGAATTCGCCGCGAATCTCCGATGGGGCATCCATTTTCAGGTCGTACATGTCTTGGTGCGGTGGCGCGCCGACCATGTAAATCATAATGACGGCTTTGTGCGACCGTCCGACCCCCGATGCCTGTTCCGCCCGCAACAACCCCGGAAGCGATAGCCCGCCTAAACCGAGAGCGCCGACTTTGAGAAACTCGCGGCGTGATTGTCCGAGTACGGATAGCATGTCGGCTGCCTTGCTGAATCAGTGTGTGGCAAAATTATCGGCGCGGATGGCGTGGCCATCGGTAGGCGGGTACAGACATCATACATTCTCGTATTGCGTTCGAGTAGCTTTCTTTTCATCTCGATATGATTCGAGAATTCGCGGACGGGATTATACTTCTCGCGGTCGGAAATGAAACGTTTCCAGTCTCACAATCGATTCCCGTTAGCCCGACGCGCGCGTTTTGAAGTTGCGCTGTTTAGTCGCCCGTATCGAAATGCAGGCGTTTCACGCACGGCGTAAGCGCGCCGAATGTAGCGCACGCGGCTCGCGTGCTGAAAAATTAGCACGCGAGCCGCGTGCGC
>JAYVQG010000337.1:0-4411 GCA_043757025.1 Limnoglobus sp. | reverse complement strand
TTTTGCCAACGAATGGCAAAAATATCTGTTGCAATTGTCTATTTTGGCCCATAAATAGATAGCTGACATGACCAACTTCAGTAGGCTGAAGGGTTACGAATTCCGCATCGTGTTGCCGTGTGTTATGAGCGTCACTTCGGATGGGAAACTATTGTCCATTGGAGATGATTCTGGCAATGTGATCGTCGTGAATATCGACGCGATCAAATTGCCGAAAGAGCGATAGGAGTGCAACAAGTTGTGATGATTATCAGCAGAAATCTCCTTCGCGAGATTCGATGTGTCGCTCAAGCGGATCGCGTTCGATCGACTTTCACGTACCGGGACCGGTAGATGGGGCGGCCTTCTTGGCGGAACTTTCGCTCGAAGTTCGTGAGGTAATCCATGTCGTGAACGGGGACTGGCTCTGGCGGTTGGGGCAGTTCCTCGAAGCCGGGGCAGTGGCGGAGCGTTTCGGTTACCATCTCGAAATAGTCTTGCACGTCGGTCACGAAGTGCAGTTGGCCGCCCATCTTTAACACATCGTTCGTCAGCGTCGCGAACTCGGGCGTAAACAGCAATCGCTTCTTGTGCTTGTTCTTCCACCACGGATCGGGGAAGAAGACGTGAACGATCGAGACGGTGCCGGGAACGACGAACTCTCGCATGACAATTTTGGCGTCGGCGCAACAGGTCTTCACGTTCGGCAAACCGCGGTTGGCCACGCGCGTTGCGGCATACAGTTGATATTTACGAATGATCTCGATGCCGAAGTAGTTGCGGTCGGGGTTCGCCACGCCTTCGTTGACGAGGAACAAACCCTTACCGAAACCGACTTCGATCTCGACGGGGTGATCGTTGCCGTAGAGCGTGGCCCAGTCGATTTTGGCGGCGGGGGCTTCCGGCTCGCCTTCGGTTGCATCAGCTTTGGTGCGGTCGCCCCAACGACCGCGTAAACGCTCGGGTAACTCCCAGACGAACGGTTGCAGCGCATCGGGCGCAAGTCGCCGAGGCTTACGCACGAAGGAGATCCTCCCATTTGCCGAGCGAAACGCCGATGATCGTGGCTTCAAAAACATTGACGAATTGGCCGTTGCGCTGAACGTGGCCACGCACGGCAAACTTCGTCGCTTTCAACCCGACGCGCAGGCCGTGACCGACGAGGATGAGTCGCTCGCCGGGGCGGATCATTTCGCGGAAGCGGGCTTCCTCGATGCCGCCGAGGCCGATGAGCCGATCCGTACTCGGGTGAACGTGGGCGGTGTAATAGTTCGCGAGTTGGGCCGCCGCTTCGCACATCAGCACGCCCGGCATCACGGGGTATTTCGGGAAGTGCCCGCGCACCCAGAAGTCGCTCGTCGACGTATCGACGTAGCCGACGATGATGCGCGCTTCGGTATCGATGTGCGCGACACCCGATAGCAATTTCATCTCGTGGCGATGCGGATTGGCGGCTTCGATCTTGGCGATGGCCACGATGGTTCGCGTAAAATCGAGCGCAGACAAATCGACTGTCACAGCCTGTTCGGCGGGCATAACGCTACTCCTTACCGTACCCGATGATTTCCAAAACCTGCGGCAGTTCCGTCACGAGGACGTCGGGGCGGAACTGCGGCTCCTTCAGATGCTCCGGTGTCGCCACCAGAGATTGCTTATCGCCCGCAAAGAGTGCGGTCAGAAAGCCGTGCTTCTTCGCAGGGGCAATATCGCGAACCACATTCGACCCAACGTGCAAAACCTCGGATGGCTTCCACCCGCGCGACGCACACACGGCCAGTGCCGCCTTGAAGATCGTCTCCGATGGCTTCTTGGCTTTTTTATCGGTGGACAGTACCCGCAACGCGACGGGGAACGCCACATTCACATCGAAATTCGCGTCTTGCTCGCGGAACGCCTTGTGAATCTGTGCGGGCGTAAAGCACTGGCCATCGGCCAGCAACCCACTCGGCACGCCCGCATCGGCGAGCATTTGCACCGCTTCCGCCGCTCCGGGGTACGCACCCACGCCCTGAATACTCGCATGATAAAAGTACGCGATCTTCTTCACAAACTCGCCGATTGCCCCATAGACATTGGCATCGAAGACGTATTCCTTCTGCATCAGCTTCTTGACGATGTCTTCCCAGATTCGCTCCGATTGCACTTCCGGATACTTCTCGCCGCCGCTGCCCATCATCCGCAAGTTCGTCAGCGCTTTCGTAAACATCTCACGCATATACGCCGCCGGTGCGCCGGGTTTGCGGCTCATCGAGTTCCACATGTTGAACTCTTGGATCGTCTTCTCGAACGCATTGTCCGTCACGAAACTATGCTCGTGCTCGAACAGGATCTCGCCTTGCGGAATCGCGAGCAACGTCCCGTAAACGTTCCACATCACCGCCTTGACGGGCAACCGGTGCAGGAACGGTTTCGCCTTGGCCGACTTCACCAGCGGGGCGGCGGGCCAAGGTAGCCCACGCGCGGGCAAGTAGCTATCCGCATATTGCTCCAATGTGAGTGCCATAGCCCTAACGGGGTGGGAGGATCGGGGGAGTGTGCTAACGTTGTAGGTTAGCGATGCGTAAAAGCGGATTCAAGCAAGATGCTGCGCGAACGGACTTTTGCATGAGTCGTGCGACGGACTATCGGAACCGCACAGCATTGCTTCGTAACGCAAACCGTTCGCGGTAATGTGGAAGCGACGTCGGTTTTCGTCGATCCGTTCGATTGTAATCGTCAGTAACTCGGTCGGCATCGCATCGGGCACGCGGTCCGCCCATTCGACGAGGCAAACGCCGTCGCCGCGAAAGTATTCCTCGACGCCGAGTTCGATGAAATCGCGCGAGCTAACCAAGCGGTACGCATCGAAGTGATAAATCGGCAAGTCCGCAACGTACTCGTGAATTAGCACGAACGTCGGGCTGCTGATCGCCGCCGGGTTGCGGACGTTCAAGCCCTCCGCGACGGCACGGGTGAGATGCGTCTTCCCCGCGCCGAGTGGGCCGATCAGTGCCACGACCGCGCCGGGAAACAGTTTCCCCGCCAGCCAGCGACCGAACGCCTCGGTCGCCGCCAGATCGGCGATCTCGAGGGTCGCAGTCATCGCTTACGCACTCACTTTTTGGCGTTTGTGAGTTTTCGCCGCCTTGTAGCGAAGGTATGCTTGCATGAACGCATCGAGGTCGCCATCGAGAACGCGATCGACGCCGGGGTCTTTCATCTCGATGCCATCGCGTTCGTCGCGCACCAACGTGTACGGCTGCATGACGTAGCTGCGGATTTGGCTACCGAAGGCAATTTCGCCCTTGGAGTCGTAGCGATTTGCAATGTCGCCGAGCCGCTTCTGTTCCTCGATTGCGTAGAGTCGCGACTTCAGAAGTGCGAGCGCATTCGCGTAGTTCTTCGGCTGGCTGCGTTCGGTACGGCTCTCGCCGCGAACGCCCGATTTGTGAATCAGGCGCACACCCGATTGCGTCTTGTTCTGGTGCTGCCCGCCGGGGCCACCCGAACAGAACGTCTGCATTTCGAGTTCTTTTTCGTTGACTTCGATGACGATCGTATCGTCGAGTTCGGGCACGACATCGACCGCCGCGAACGACGTCTGCCGAGTGCCGCCATCGCCGAACGGGCTGATTCGCACCAAACGGTGAACGCCCATTTCGCTCTGCATGTAGCCGTAGGCGTAATCGCCGACGACGCGAAACGTGACGCTCTGAACCCCCGCTTCGAGGTTCGATTCGCGATCCGTTTCCTCGACGACGAAGTCGTGACGCTGTGCCCAACGCACGAACATCCGGTACAGGATTTCCGCCCAGTCGCACGCTTCGGTCCCGCCCGCGCCGGGCTTGATCGAGACGATGGCGTTGCAACCGTCCTGCTTGCCGCTCATCATCGCTTGCAACTCGAACGCTTCCATCTTCACCAGCGTGGCCGACAGTTCGCTTTCGAGTTCCGCCTCGAACGAATCGTCTTCCATCGCCAGTTCGAGCATCGCCTGGAGGTCATTGGATGACTTCGTCAGTTCCTCGTACGGCTTCAGCAGCACGTTGAGCGTTTTCACTTGCTGGATCGTCTTCTGTGCCGATTCCGGGTGGTCCCAGAAGTTCGCGGTGCCCATCTTTTCTTCGTGCGTCTCGCGGGCTTTCAGTTTTCCCGGGATGTCAAAGTGACCCCCGGAGTTGGGCCAAACGGCTCGCAAGGTCTTCAGTTTGGCGTCGCAATTCAGGGTTCGTCATCTGTAAACTCCAGCGTGGTCCCAGTTTCACCGCCTCGCAAAACGAAGCAGTTGCGTGCATTATACGACATCACCAATCGCGTGTCGGATACAATACGCATTCGACTACCACCATCGAGATGGGTGCAGGTCGCGGTATGCAAGGAAGTGGGAGAGGTGTTACACAGTGGTCGGGATTTTCATTTTTGTCGTCGTGAGATGGCTGGAAAGTCTTGCCCT
>JAYVQG010000336.1:0-50943 GCA_043757025.1 Limnoglobus sp. | reverse complement strand
AGGACTTTTGCTCATTCACACGCCCCTTAAACGACCGCGATCCAAACCCCCAACAAGGGAGTTCTACCCGCGGTCCGATTTCTGGGGTCCACTATAGTTCGTCTCGCTGCTATTCATTTAGGATAATCGCCAATTGACCATAAGGCCGCATCGTTGCTGTGGCGAGGCGTGATTGAAAAAGTGTCAGATGACGGAGGACGAGTGAATGCCCCCTGTACACGACCGCAGCAGCTTCGAGAGCCTTTACACCGGCCAACCACGCTGGGAGATCGGCAGGCCCCAGCGAGCGATCCTCGACGTGGCCGGCCGGATCACCGGCTCGGTCCTGGACGCCGGGTGCGGCACGGGCGAGAACGTATTGTACATCGCCAGCCGGGGTCAGAAGGTGACGGGCATTGACTTCTTGGTCGAGCCGATCAATCGGGCGAAGCAGAAGGCAGCCGAGCGGGGCCTGACGGCCACGTTCTTGGTGATGGACGCCCTGGCGCTCACGGAGCTACCGGAGGTCTTCGACTCGGCCATCGACAGCGGGCTGTTCCACGTCTTTTCGGATGATGACCGGCAGCGGTATGTAGAGGGTGGCGTCGGTGCTGAGGCCGGGCGGTCGGCTGTTCATGCTGTGTTTCTCGGACGCCGAGCCGGGCGAGCAGGGGCCTCGGCGGGTGAGTCGGAATGAGATCGTGGACACCTTCGCCCAGGGGTGGGCCGTGGAGAGTATCGAGCCGTCCCGCTTCGAGGTCCGAGCCGATCCGAAAGACATCTCGTTCTGCCAGGGCGGGCCGAGGGCGTGGTTCGTGGTGGCGAGGAGGGCGGGGTGAGTCACTTGATAGTCCAAGGTGACGTGGCCCAAGACCCCGTTTCTAGCTAAAATGAAATGATGGGCGTTTTCGGCCCAAGTCGGTTCAGTTTCGGTTACGCCCCCGTAGCTCAGATGGATAGAGCGCAGCTTTCCTAAAGCTGATGTCGCAGGTTCGACTCCTGCCGGGGGTACTATCCAATTTGTTCAAAAAAGGTATCCACGACGGGTATCCATTTGACAAAGCGGGAAGGTATCCAAGACAAGATGTCGTAAACCATTGAAGCAAAAAGACTTGCGAATCGGCTCCGTAGGACTTTCGTGGTAGAGCGGAGCTTTCCTAAACCGAGGGTCCCTGGTTTGAATCCAGGCGGGGGCAATCGGACTCAACCCTTCTTTTCGCCCATAAAAAGCGCGACTTCTGCTACAAAAAGACACCTCCGTAGTTAAAGTCGTCAAGCGACTTCGTCGGCGTCAGCGCGATCGTCGATTGCCGTATGGGGCGGTGAATTCTCGCGCGTCCGGCGCTTTGCTTGTATTGTGCGGCTTGCTTCGGCACGATTGCGGTGATAGCCTGAACTTATTGTGCGTTGCGTTCGCCGGTTCGCTGCCAACGGATCGCGTGGCGGAACGTAATGTCATTATCGGTAAATCCGGTCGCTCACATGTCTTTGCAAGGTACCGCCGATGAAAGTCCGAACCCGTGCGATGGTTGCCGCGACTGCGTTTCTGGTCTGCTCGGTGCTGTTTTCCAACAGTCGTACGAGCGGTCAGGCGGCGAAGCCGAGCGATTTTAAGAAAGACCCGCCGAATGCTGGGGCCGTGCGTGCGAACGTCATCGACATGCGGGACGGCAAGCGGATCGTGAAAAATCCGCCCGAAGAGAAGGCCAATCAGGAAGCGATGAACCTGATGGCGAAATCGCTCATTTACCCGATTACCGACTCGAAATTTTACTTCCCCGTGGAGAACACTAAAGGCGAACTGAAGCCGGCGGTCTTTGCGGAGAGCATTCACCAGCAATTGGAGAATTTCGAGCGGTTCATTCTGGTGCCGTACCAGACACCCGCACTGAATTCCCGATTGAACGTCGATCAAGCCGATTACATCAAGGGTTTCGGCGTGGCGGTCGACGCGGCTCTCAAAGATGTTCTGACTCCGGCAATGCCGAACTTCATTCGGCTCAATGCGGCCCGCGTTTTGGCCATTGCTGCGAAGTCGGGTGCCCCCGCACATTTCCCCATGTTGCTCTCGATGTTGAACGACCCGGCAACCCCGCCGGAAGTATTGATTTACGTCATTCGCGCCGCGGAAGGGTTGATCGCCGCATACGAAGCGATCCCACGAGCCAGCGGGGCGACGGGATATGCACTTCACACGATCAAAGACGCCGAGATGGTGCAACTGGTGACGGCGTTGGAGGCGGTCATCGCTAGCGATCGACCGTACGGCAAACAACCGAAGGCTCCTCAGCCCGTCGCGGCACCGGTCGAGCCGGTCGATCCGAAGGCACCGGCCGCGAAACCCGTCGAACCCAAAGTGGCACCGCCCGTTGCCGGCCAACTGCAATCGAACACGCTCAACGCCGAGCAGATGGCGACGATTCGCTATTATCGCCGGGCTGCCATTCGAGCGTTGGCGCAGTGTCGGTATCCTCAGTTCGTCGATCCAGCCAATGGCAAAACCGTTCGCCCGCTGATGACGCTCGCGAAAATTGCGGTGATGGATACGAGTTTGAACTTCGTGCCGGGGCCAGACGAAAGTGCGGAAGCCGTGATCGGGCTGGCGAATATCCACGACCCGAAAGGGCTGAATCTCGACGTCCAACTCGACGCCATCGCGACCGGAATTTATCACTTTGCCGTGCTCAAGGCGGGTAGCAACGCGGACAAGTCGATTCAGTGGAAAATGTACGCGGCACGCATCGCGACGTCGCTCGCCGACTGGCAGAAGACACCGCCTGCACAGCGAGCCGCACAGAAAATCGGTTCGCTCGTCACTCTGGCAACGGATAAGCTACTCACGCCAATCGAGAAGTTAAGTAGCGGGATCGGCCAATCTGCACCTAACCTCGATTCCATCGTCAGTTGGAAGAAAGATCGACCGATTACGCCGCTGCAACTGTTTATCGATGTCAAGGAAAGCGTTTTGAATCCGGGAAATCGGCCGAACTGACGATTGCAGTCGGATCGATTTTCTGCCATCATAAAAAGACATCGCAGTTTATCACGGAGATTATCATGAAACGATGGCTCTTTACATTCGGTGCGATCTTCGTCGCCTCATCGGCGGTTGCCATCGCGCAAAGTAGCGACGTGAAAACGCCGGGTTACATCGTCATCCGAGTGATTCTCGAAGGCGGGTCCGCCGCTGCACCGGGAGTTTCGGGGCCAGGCGAAGGCAGCGAATCCGGTGGCCCGATGGGCCCGATGGGCCCGATGGGGCCGGGAGTCGGTCCGATGGGTCCGGGCGGTATGGGGCCGATGCGGCCGGGCGGACAACCGGGTGCGGTCGCATCGAAAGCGACTCTCGACAAATCCGTCGTCGTCGTCGTGCCGTTTACTTCGATTCAAAAGAAACTGTTATACCCGGACAAGTCGTTCCGACCCGACACGAACCCGCAATGGCTGGTCGTCAAAAACAAGTTCGGATCGACCTACATTTATCAGGACAACACCTCGGTTCAGCTTTACCCTATCCACAACTATTCGCTGGAAAAGAACATCCGCGATGCCTGGACGGCTTGGTCGACGAAGCGGAACTTCGAGGGGATTTACGACATCTGCACCGATGCACTCGCAGCGGGCATGGTCGATGATGCTCTGAAGTACGCCGACGACATGGTGAAGTTGATCGACGTTCGTAAAGAAATCGCACCGCCGACGAAGGTGATCGAATTTGCCAAGGCATTCAAGCAGATTGCGGTAAAGTTGAACGCAACGCCGACCCAAGCCGACGACGCCGATGAATGGAAGTCGAAACTCGGTGCTTCGGGTACCACGCAAGGCAAACACTATTCGCTCGTGTATTGGGGCGAAGGCCAGATCAACCCCGAAGACATCAATCGTCGTCTGGGACTTCTCGACAAAAACTTCAAGGCGTTTTACCTTTGGCACGCGCTGCAAGGGATCGCGCTCACCATCCCCGATAAGCGGATCGTGACGATCCTCGCCGACCGCTCGACGGACATGATTCGCTTGCGCGATGCACTCGATGGCCTGACGATTAAGTCCGATGCATTTTATTCGCCCGCGAACGACGTCATCGTGATCTCTCCCGAGCGGATGGACGACATCGGCTCCTCGTTCAATCAGGTGGCACAGTCGCAGTACAAGGTCGGCTGGAGCCGCGATGAACTGCTTCGCGGTAAGGCACCGATCGTCAAAGTCGGACAAGCGCAAACGCCGGTCGAAGTCGCACGGATGATGACGTACGCACTCGTCGATAAAGCCCTCGAAGAAGAAGCCGATCATGCTGCAATTAGCCGGGAAGGATCTCGGCAACTCTTCGTGGCCAGCGGCCTGCTCCCCCGCAACGTGATCCTGCCGAAGTGGGTCGATAGCGGCACGTCGAGTTTCTTCCACCACCCCAAAGGCCCTCTGTTCATCCGCGACGAGAAAAACAGCAAAAGTTCGATGGCTATCGGGCTGGCCACCGGGCACGGGTCGCCGAACTACATTTTGCATCGCATCTATCGCGACATGATTGCGAGAAAAGAACTGAATCCTTCCGCGGAAACGCTGTTGCGGAATGTGATTACGGATCGGTACTTCGCAGCGATCGATCAAGGTTTCGACATCGACCCCAATATGGTAACCGCTGCGGCAAACCCGCCCGGTGCAGGTCCGCGACCGGGTGGGCCGATGGGTCCGGGTGGGCCGATGGGGCGTGGCGGTCCGATGGGGCCGATGGGCCCAATGGGCCCAATGGGGCCGATGGGTGGCCAAAACGGCCCGATGGGTAGTGCGCCCGCTCCGGTGGTCGATGCCGGCGCGCGACGCATGACTCGCGAAAAACTCGAACAGAAGGCAGAAGTGACGTCGTGGTCGCTCTTGTACTATCTCTCGCGCGATCGCATGTATGGGATGCAAAAATTCTACGCGGAACTCCGTCGGATGCCGCGAGATTTGTCGCTCGATTCCGAACTGACCCTGACGACATTCGCCCGCTGTTTCAACCTAATGGACAAAGATAAACCGACGGAAATCGACAAGCTCGCCTTCAAAAAGTTCGCCGAAGGTTGGGTGCAGTACATGTCGAATGTCCGCGTCAACGGCGGCGATATACCCGTAAACGCTTCGGCATCCGATCCGACGACCGGCGGCGCGGGTGCTGGCGGTTTCGGCGGCAAGGGTCTAGGTGGCGCGGGCGGTGATGGTGGCCAACCGTAATCGAAAGCGATGGGAACCCGCGTGCCACTCGACGCGGGTGAGCCAAAAACAAATAGTGGAATTCACATCGGTCGCGTTGCGATCGATGTGCGTATGATCTGCAAAACCTCTTCGCGTTCGCTGCCGACGAGCGGTAGGCGCGGGGCGCGGGTGGTTTCGGTGCCGTAGCCGCACTCGGCACACGCGAGCTTGATGTACTGCACGAGCTTGACGTGCGTGTCGAGGTGCAAGAGCGGCGTGTACCAGCGATAGATCTTGCGGGCTTCGGTCCAGTTTCCGGCCATCACCAGATCCCAAATCAACCGGTTTTCTGCGGGGAATGCGTTCACCAGACCGGAAATCCAGCCGACCGCACCGAGCATCACGCATTCGAGAAACAGATCGTCCACGCCAGCGAACAGCACGTAGCGGTCGCCGAGTAGGTTGATGATGTCCGTAATGCGGCGCGGGTTGTCGCTGCTTTCCTTGATGCTGACGAACTTCGGCTCGTCGGCCATTTCGACGAACATTTCGGGCGTTACGTCGGTCTTGTAAGCGGGTGGGTTGTTGTAAATCATGATCGGCAAATCGGACGCGCTCGCCACGCTGCGGAAGTGCGTAATCGTCTCGCGGCGATCCGTCTTGTAGACCATCGGAGGCAGCACCATCAAGCCATCGGCCCCGAGTTTCGCGGCTTCCGCCGCCCAGCGACACGAACCCGCCGTCGTATACTCGGCCACGCCCGTGAGTACCGGGACGCGCTTCGCGATGTGTTCGACGGTCGCCTTCAATAGTGCCGATTTCTCGGATGGCTCGAGTGTCGTGTTCTCACCGACACTGCCCATCATGATGAGGCCGTGAATCCCCGCCGCCAGCATCGCGTCGATGTGCGCGAGCGTGCCGGGGATGTTCAGCGATTGATCGCTATGGAATTGCGTACAGACTGCGGGGTAAACGCCACGCCAGGAAACGGCCATCGATACACTCCGTTCGGGAAGACCGGCCTCACAGAGGCCAGCTACAACTCTTGTAGTAAGACCGGCCTCATAGAGGCCAGCTACAAAGCAAAAACGGCCTCCTAGAGGCCAGCTACTCTTGTAGCTGGGGTCTGTGACCCCGGTTCGGAAAGACTCCGGTTACTTTTTGTAGACAGTTTTGGGGTCGAATACGCGATCGCCGACGACGGTCAGTTCGCCATCGGAAAGTTCGCGAAAGAAGCAACTCGGGTAGCCTTCGTGGCACGCGGCCCCACCGATTTGGTGTACCTTCAACAGCACGGCGTCGGCATCGCAGTCGATGAAAATGCGTTGTACTTCCTGCACGTTGCCGCTCTCTTCACCCTTGCGCCACAGGCGATTCCTGCTGCGGCTGAAGTAAACGGCGCGCTTCGTACGCACCGTTTCCTCGAACGCTTCGCGGTTCATCCAGGCGATCATCAGCACTTCGCCCGTGACCGCATCTTGGGCAATCGCCGACACCAAACCGCCCGCTTTATCGAAGTCCAACATGAGTCATCACCAATGAGGAAACTACTCTTCGTAGCGGCTGTTCGCCCGGCGCGCCAAGGCGGCGTAGCCATCGCGTACCACTTGGCTGTTTAGCGCGATAATCGCCCAGATACCGACGGGCAAGCCGATGACGCAACAGCATCCGGCTGTAAATGGAGTCAGCGTCAGGATCGAGGCGAAGATCACAAGTCCCTTGCTGCCGAGGTTCATGAACTTCACACCGCCGAGGATCATGAGCAATCCCGACACCCCCGTTATGACGCCATAGATGGGAAGATTCGGCTGAATCTGCTTAACGGCGTCCGGAATTTTATTGATTGCGTCGAGTTGGGCTTTCTTCTGTTCGGGTGATAATTGCGGATTCTTCTCTACCATTTCGGCCTGCTGTTTGATTCCGGCATCGAAGCCTTGCTGAAAATCACCCATACTTGCGATTCCGCAAGACGCTCCCAAGATCAGCGACAGCACGCCGATGATGATCAGCAAGATCCCAGGCACTTGCGTCTTGGATTTCGCCTGTGCGACGCTGCCGCTGCGGCGCGGTGCGTCGTCGTTATTGTTGTAGTCGTCATCGTAGTTTGCCATGTCGCTCCGTTTGGTGAAGGATGGTTAATAAGTGAGGACGCTGAATGCATCGTAGCCTGCGAGTTTCGCGCGACCGTTGAGGAAGCTGAGTTCGACCAGGAACGCACAGCCGAACACCGTGCCACCCGCTTGCTCGATCAGCTTCGCCCCGGCGGTCATCGTCCCGCCCGTGGCGAGCACGTCATCGACCAGCAGAACCCGCTGGCCGGGCTTGATGCCATCGATGTGCATGTGCAGTTCGGCTTGGCCGTATTCCAGGTCGTACTTCAAACTATACGTACGGTACGGCAACTTGCCGGGCTTGCGCAATGGCACCAGAGGCAAGTGCAGTTTCAGTGCGAGTGGGGCCGCGAACAAGAACCCCCGCGCCTCGGCGGCGGCGATCGCGTCGATCTTCTGGCCGGCAAACTGGATCGACAGCAGGTCGATCGAATGCTGGAACGCAGTGGGGTCCGCCAGTAGCGGGGTAATATCCTTGAACTGAACCCCCGGCTTCGGGAAGTCCGGAATGTCGCGGATAAAATCGCGCAGGTCCATGCGGTTCCCTTACTGCCGAATACGGGTCGTCTACCGATGATACCGTTGTACCACACTCCCCTTCTGAGGCAACGATGACTCTCACACTTCGTCGCGCCACGCTCGCCGATGCGCCCACCATCGTCGAATTCAACCGGCGGCTCGCTTGGGAATCCGAACGACTCGAACTCGACCTGGCACTCATCACTCCCGGCGTCGATGCGGTGCTGCGCGATGCGGCGAAGGGCTTCTACACCGTGGCCGAACGCGATGGGGAAGTCGTCGGGCAGACGCTGATTACCACCGAATGGAGCGACTGGCGGAACGGCTGGTTCTGGTGGATTCAAAGCGTCTACGTGCGCGAAGACGCACGGCGTGGCGGCGTGTTCCGGGCACTCTTCGAGAAACTCCGAGCGGAAGCCCAAGCCGACCCATCGGTGATCGGCCTGCGACTCTACGTGGAAGCCGAAAACGAACGCGCCCGCAAAACGTATCGGTCGCTGAATATGGCCGACACGCACTACGGCATGATGGAAATCTACCCGCTCGGTTGAAGCTTTGGCTATAACGGCTTCATGGCACGGACGAAACTCGTGGCGGATGTGGCGACGACCTTTTCGCTGACCGACTTGCCCCGCCTCCTTCGCGATACCGAAGGCTGGGACGGTCTGCGCGCTGCGCTCGGCAAATCCGAGAGCGGCACGATCGACGGTGCGTGGGGTTCGACGGGGGCGCTCGCGGTGGCGGCACTGGCTGCGGAACGTCCGCCGAAACTACTTGTGGTCGTGCCCAGCCCGATGGATGTCGGCCCGTGGGCGGAAGATCTCGCGAGTTTCACCGGCGATCGGCCGACGATCTTCCCCGCGTGGGAAACCTGGCCCGCGCCGACGCATCAGGGCCGCCTCGCCCCAGAAACCGTCACGCGGTTGCGCGTGCTTCAGGATTTGCTCGCCACTTCGGACACCGCCACGCGGCCCATTTTGCTCGCGCCGATGGCGGCACTCATTCAACCGGTGCCACCGCGAACGGACTTGGCGAACGCGGGCCGCACGCTGACCATCGGCGAAGTCGTCGACGTCAACGAATGGCTGGAATGGCTCGTCGAACGCGGTTACAAGCGCGTCGAATCGGTTGAGTATCCCGGCGAGTTTGCGAAACGCGGCGGCATTCTCGACCTGTTCCCGCCCGACTTCCCCGACCCCGTGCGGCTCGAATTCTTCGGCGACGAACTCGAATCGATCCGCCTGTTCGCTGTGCAATCGCAACGCAGTTTGGAGAAGAAAACGTCGATTCGCGTCATCGACAGCAACCGCCAGCAGGGCAGCACGTCTCACGGCTTCCTCACCGATTACCTCCCCGCGGGTACGTGGATTGCGTTCGTCGAACCGGCGGATTTGAAGGAACAAGGCAAGCACTTCTTCGACCGCGTCAGCGACCCGACGGGGTTATTTTCCGTCGAAGGGGCGTTCTCGCAACTGATGCAGTTTCCGACGGTGATCGTGACGGCGATGCCGCGGGCGTCGATGGAAGAGACGTGGCACCTGCGTGTCGAGTCGGTCGAGCGATTCAGCGGGAACGTGCAGCGGGTGCGCGATGAACTCGATGCGGTCGGCGGGTCGGATCGCGTGCTGATCGCCTGCCAAACTGAGGCCGAAGTTCACCGGTTAACCGAGGTACTCAAGGCGGGAAAGCTCGCGGAGTCGCAGCGATTGTCGTTGGTCACGGGGCACGTGCGTGCGGGTTTTCGCCTCGTGGGCAAGGGTGTGGTGGTCGTCGGCAGTCACGAACTCTTTCACAAGGACTTGCTCGCGCCCGGTGTCAAAACTCCGGGGCGTGCGCCGACGCGGCAGATCGAATCGCGCGCGATCGATAGTTTCCTGTCGCTGAACGAAGGCGACTACGTCGTGCATATCGCGCACGGTATCGCACGCTTTCGCGGGATGCGGATGTTGGAGAAAGGCGTCATCGGCCAAGACGCAGCGGGCGATGACGAGGATGCGCGTTCGCTGACGGGCCTCGAAGAAAACATCATCTTGGAGTTTCGCGAAGGCGTGCTGCTGTACCTGCCGGCGTCGCGAGTCGATCTGATTCAGAAGTACGTCGGCGGCACGCAGTCGATGCCGGAATTATCGAAGCTGGGTAGTACGTCGTGGGGGCGAAAGAAGGATAAAGTCTCCGAAGCGGTGATGGACATGGCCGCCGAGATGATCCAGATTCAAGCGGTGCGGGCGGCGATTCCGGGCTGGTCGTTCCCCGCCGACACCGATTGGCAGCGCGAGTTCGAGGCCGCGTTCCCGTATCAGGAAACGCCCGACCAACTGACCGCGATTGCCGACACGAAGGGCGACCTCGAGAAGCCGAAGCCGATGGACAGGCTTATCTGCGGCGATGTCGGTTACGGCAAAACCGAAGTCGCGATTCGGGCCGCGTTCAAGTGCATCGACAACGGCAAACAAGTCGCGATCCTCGTGCCGACGACGATCCTCGCCGAGCAACATTTCCGCACGTTCAGCCAGCGGTTTGCGGAGTACCCGTTCACGGTCGAGGTCGTGAGCCGTTTCAAAACGGCGGGGCAAGTGAAAGAGATTTTGAAGCGCGTCAGCGAAGGCGGCGTCGATGTCGTGATCGGTACGCACCGCGTCGTCAGCGGCGATGTGGCGTTCAAGGAACTCGGGTTGGTAATCATCGACGAGGAACAGCGTTTCGGCGTTGAACATAAAGAGAAACTGAAACGGCTGCGGGCGACGGTCCACGTGTTGACGATGACGGCCACGCCGATCCCACGGACGCTGCACGCGGCGCTGTTGGGCATTCGCGAAATCTCGAACCTGGAAACGCCGCCACCCGAACGCCAACCGGTCGAGACGCGCATCGTGCGCTGGGACGACCAACTCATACGCCTCGCGATTCTGCGCGAGATGAACCGCGGCGGGCAGGTGTACTTCGTGCATAACCGCGTTCACGATATCCACGAGATCGCGACGAAACTGAAGATCCTCGTACCCGAAGCGAAAGTCGTCGTCGGCCACGGGCAGATGAACGAACACCAACTCGAACATGCGATGGTGTCGTTTTTGAACAAGGACGCCGATATTTTGGTGGCGACGACGATCATCGAAAGCGGGTTGGATATTCCGAACGCGAACACGATATTCATCGACGATGCGGACATGTACGGCCTCGCGGATTTGCACCAGTTACGGGGCCGCGTGGGGCGACAGAAACTGCGTGCGCATGCGTACCTGATCGTGAACCCGACGAAGCTCATTTCCGGGAATGCGCAGAAGCGACTGAAAGCGATCGAGGAATTTTCGGAACTCGGGGCCGGGTTCCGGATCGCGATGCGCGACCTGGAGATTCGCGGTGCGGGGAACATTCTGGGCACCGAGCAGAGCGGGCATATCGCGGCGGTAGGCTACGAGATGTACTGCCAGCTTCTGGAGAACGCGGTTCGGCAACTGAAGCACCTGCCGCCGAAGGTACCGGTGGAAGTCCACGTCGATCTGCCGTGGCCCGCGTTCCTGCCTCGCGATTACGTCCCCGCGCAAAAATTGCGGCTGGAAGTGTATCGCCGTCTGGCGCGATTGCGCGATGTGAAGAAACTCGACGACTTCCGGCAAGAGTTACACGACCGTTACGGAACGCCGCCGGAACCAGTTTCGTGGCTCTTACGCACGACGGAAATCCGCTTGCACTGCGTGCGCTGGCAGATCGCGAGCGTCAACCGCGACGGGAAGGATTTGGTGTTCTGGTACAAGAACCGAGTGAAGGCGGATGCGTTCGTGAAGCAGTCCGGTGGCCGCGTGAAAGTGGTGGACGAACGCAACGCGAACATACGGTTGCGCGCGGAGGAAGATTCGCCGCAAGCGATGTACGAACTGCTGCGTCAAGTGCTGCGCGGCGCTGCGACTTGAGCAAATTTACGCGAATCGCGCGCGGATTGTCCCGACCGCGCGACATTCTCCGACCGGACCGGTCGAGCCGTGCGGATGGGCGCATTCGTCGCGGTCGGGGCGGACGGTGCAACGCATTCGCTGCGCGAAATCCTGGCATGTTTCTCCTGTCACTCGACCATTCCGATGCGCGGTTCCCTCCGGAAATCGGCTACATTACTCTTGAGAATGCGCCTGGCCGTTCGTGCCGGTTCGAGAAATCGAATCGGACGGACCAAACCGTTCGGCTCGTCGATCCGTCTAATCGACGGACGGACTCAGTCCGCATTCCACCACACACTCAGCGCCATCATCCCAGCAGAGGAACGAACCATGGGTTCTCGGTTCGCCCGATTTCGAGGCTTCACCAAACGTGTCCTGGGCGATCGCAAGCCGAGCTTCGGCCCGACGATTGCTTCGAGGATGATACCCGAGTTCATTCAACTCGAAGATCGTGCGGTTCCCGCGACCTTCGTGGTGACGAACATTCTCGATAGCAAGCGCGACACGGTCGGCGGCTTGTCGTTGCGGGATGCAATCATCGCGGCGAACTCGAACCCCGGCTTCGACCGGATCGAGTTCAACATCCCACGCAGCCCGTCGGTCCGACCGATCCCCGGCCAGACGAGCGAAAACTACTACCCGATCGTGCTGGCCACGACGCTGCCCGACCTGACCGATCCGGCCGGGGTCAGCATCGACGCGACGACGCAGCCGCGCAACGACAAGGCGAGTACGCGGCCGATCGTGCAACTGCTGCCCGACCCCAACCCCGGTGCGTTCCCGAACACCATCGGTGCGATGTACATTACGGGGCAGAACAACGTCGTTCGCGGCTTCGTGATTACGGGCTTCCCCGGTGCGGCGATCAACTTCATCGGTAACAACGCGAAAAACAATATCGTCATCGGTAACTGGATCAACACCGATATCACCGGCACGAAGAGTTGGAACCAAGATCCGATCATCTTGAGCGCGCGTCCACCATCAACGCCGGACGAGTTGACGAACAGTGGGCCGATACCCATTGCGAACGCGAAGCACGTCCTCGGCGGGATCATTTTGTCGAGCGGTGCGAATAACAATACGATCGGCGGGACGACCACCAGCGGCGGCGTTCCGTTGCTCGACGCGGGCGGGCGGCTCATCGGCGATGGCGGCGTCATCGTCCGGTACAACAACGCCAACCCCGTCGGTGGAATTCCCATAACGGTCGATACTAACCGCAACATCATCTCGGGCACGCCCGAATTCCGCAAGGACTTCTTGCTCGCCCCAGACCTCGGCGGTCGCGAACGCGATCTCACCGGGGCTGCCATCGGACCGGGCATCCGTCTCATGGACCCCGGTACCAAGCAGAACCTGATTCAAGGGAATTTCATCGGCACCGACGTCACGGGCACGGTGGCGATTCCGAACCACAACGGGATTGAAATCCTCAACGGCTCGTCGAGCAACTTCATCGGCAGCCCGGTTACGCCGGACCGCGGTAACCTCATTCGGTTCAACCGGCACGATGGCGTCCACATCGCTGACACGCCGAATCCATCGAAGGTCGCGGCGCGACCGGATCCCCTGCCACGCGGCGAAATCGGCGACTTTACGGTGCCGGTGTTTTACGATGCGTTCTCGCCGAACTACTTCATCGGGGCCGCTCCCGGTGGCGGCCAGATTCTCGAACTCGGAGCCACTAACCCGAGCGACCCGACGGTGACGCCGTACTTCACTCCGACGACGGCCCGCGGCGGCGAAGTCCAAGTCGGCACGAAGCTGACGCTGCGTGGAAGCAACCTTCTGAGCACCTCGTCGGTCGCGTTTTATGCCGACAAACTCGGCACGACGTTGGTTCAAGGCAAGTTCACGGTCGTCGACGATCAAACCGTGAATGTCATCGTTCCTGCGGGGTCCGTCACGGGGCCGGTGCAAGTGTTTTCGCCGGGCGGCGTGTTCCCGTCGGGTGGGGTGATCGGCGAAACCGTCGTGATTCTACCCGCACCCGAACCGCAACTGGACATCGTTTCGAACTTCTTCCCGAGTGCCGCCACGGCAGGCCAGAAGGTCACGATCCGCGGTATCGGCTTCGCCGGTACGCAGCAAGTGCTGTTCAACAGCTTGCCTTCGAGCAAGTTCCAAGTTCTGGGCGTCGGCACGGTCGACGAGCGTATCGAGGCCTTCGTGCCGACCGGTGCGACCACCGGGCCAATTCGCATCGTCAACCCGACGGGTGCGGATCAGACGAGCCGCAACTTCGTCGTGGTAACGAATCCCCCACCGGTCATCGATCCACTCTCGATCACCTCCGGCTTACCGGGGGATACGATCACGCTGACGGGTATCGGCTTCACGGGTACGTTCCTCGTCCGCTTCAATTCGACGGCGGGTGCATCGGGTTTCTCGACGACCGATTTCACGGTCAACGACCTCGGCACGACGATTACCGTTAAGGTGCCCGCGTTCGCCACCGCGTCGTTGGGGCAGATTCAGGTGCAAGCGGCGGGCGGCAACGGCTTCTCGCAAGAGTTCCGAATCAACACGCCCGCAGCCCCGATCGTCAATTCGCTGTCGCTGAACAGCGGCGTTGCGGGGACGAACGTCCAGATCAACGGTAGCAATCTCGGCTCGACGACGGGCGTGACGGTTGCGGGCAACCCGGTTACGAAGTTCACGATTTTGAACGGCAACACGATTCAGGCAGTCATTCCTCAACTGGCTCCGGGCACGTATCCAGTGGTCGTGAACACCGGTGGAGGTTCGTCCGCACCGATGATGTTCACCATCACCGCATCGCCGGTACCGACCGTCGGGCCGATTGCGGGTGCGTTCCAGAATACGACGGTCATCGTGAACGGTACCGGCCTGACGGGCGTGAACAAAATCTTGTTCGGCAGCCCCCTCGATGCGTTCGGCCTGAAAGCCACGCAGTTCGACGTGCTCAGCGATACTTCGTTGCGACTGACGATTCCCGTCGGGGGATCGACTGGGAACTACTACGTGTTCACGCGCGGCGGCCAAGCGGCAGGCACGGTCGTCGTGCAGCCTTCGCCCGTTCCACTCATCTCGTCTGCGGCGCTCACGAACCCCGTCTCCGGCGTCGTCGGAACGCTCGTCACCTTCACGGGTACGGGGTTGCTCGGAACGCAAAATGTCCTGTTCTCGAAGCAAGGCGGTGGCCAAGTTCAATCGCAGTTGGTCACAGTGATTGACGACGCGACGATTACAGCCATCGTTCCGAATGGCGCAACGAGCGGCCCGGTCGATGTCGTGACCGTGAAACGGAAAACGCTCGACCCGCTCGACGTGCCGCTGTTTACGACCTCGGCACGCTTTATTCTCAACCCGTCGCCCGCACCGCTGGCGTTCAGTGCGACGCCGCTCGCGGGTGCGCCGGGTACGATCGTCGTCGTCACCGGTGTGGCTTTCACCGGGGCGACTAGCGCGACCATCGGCGGCGTTCTCGCCGACGAATTCAAGGTGCTTTCGGATACGCAAGTGTCGTTCCGCGTGTCGCCATTGGCCGCCACCGGGGCGATCGTCGTCACCGCCCCTGGTGGAACGGCGACGGCCCCATTGCCGTACACGGTCAGCCCTTCGGTGTTCCCGAAAATCACATTCAGTTCGCCGGGTGCCTCGCGCAACCAGCAAATCGTGATTAACGGCTCCGGGTTGGCGGGCACGACCCAAGTGCTGTTCAACGAAACGCCTGCAATCTTCCAGATTCTTTCGGACTCGCTGTTGAACGTGACGGTGCCACTCGATGCCAACCCCGGCACGATCCGCGTCATTACGCCGGGTGGCCAAACGGTCAGCCCGACGCAGTTCGAGTTGATTACCGCGAATGCTCCAGTATTGACGAGCATCTTCGGCGTCGGCGCAGCAGTGTCGGCTCCGGACGCGGGTGTGATCGGCTCGAAGGTCTTCCTCAACGGGTTGAATATCGACCAAATCTTCCGCGTTTCGCTGGAACCGGTCGATGCCAACGGTTTCGTTACCGGCCTTCCCATCGACGCCGAATTCAGCAAAGACAACACCAACGGCTCTAACAGCAAAAACCCCGATGGCTCGCTGAAACGATTCCCGAATCCCAATACCAGCAACTTCTTCACGATCCCCGAAGTCGAGCGCGGCTCGTATCGCGTGTCCGTGTTTGCAACTGGCAAAGACAAGACTTACGCTCCTCCGCCGCTGCAAGGTTTTCTCCCTTTCGTCGCGCCGCAGGACAACTTCGATATTTCGACCCGGACGGCGACGAACGCGCTGCTCGTTCCGTTCGTGTACGGGGAAACGATCGAAGTGCTCACGAACGCGCGTCCGGTCGTCGATGCCGTCGTTTCAAAGGACCGCATCGCTGGCAAGGACGTGTTCTACCGTGGGGTGCCGATCAGCATCGTGGGTTCGGGCTTTACCGGTGCGAATAACGTCCACTTCGAGTCTGGCCTCGATACCCCACTGGATAAGACCGACGATTTTGTCGCGGATTTCACTGCGGCGTCGGGTTTCTTCAAGATCATTTCCGATCAGGAAATCCAGACGAACATTCCGATTTCAGCGCTTCCGGGTACGAAAGCACTTTCGGGGCTTCGGATTACCGTTTCGGTGCCGAACAACTTGAATCCGTTGATCTCGAAGGGTGGCGTGATTACGGGTGGCTTCCCAACGCTCGATTCGAAAGAACTCGTTTCGGTCGCCGTTCCCGCCACGCCCGACTTGCTCTTCTCCGCAATCGACGGCGGTTCGCTGTTGCCCGGTACGGACATCAACTTGTTCGCGGCCGTCGGTAGCACTTTCTACGGCGTGTCCGAAATTCGCATGTCGGCGAAAGATGTGTACACGGGCGTGTCTCTCGGCGGCAATTTGCTGTCGACCCGGTTCCACGACATCGGCACACCGGCGAACTTCCTCAATTTCGTCGTCGTGCCGGGAACGGGCGGTCGCACGATCACGGCGACGATCCCAACCGGTTTCGCCAAGATTCCCGATCCGCCAGCCGCACCGCCGAATCTGACCCCTCGCGGTGCAATCACCGTCACGGCGGTGACGAACGACCCGACCGGTGTCGGTTCGCTAAACGTGCGAGGGACGGGTAACCCCACGACCCGCCGACCATCCGCTGCACCGACGGTTCTCGGAAATAACTCGAATGCGTTTTACACCGATTACTTCACGATCTTCCCCACGGCGGCGGCATTCGACTCGCTCATCAGCGCGAGCGGGATCATTTTCGATTCGGAAGACGCCAACTTCGCACCGACCGGGATCTTCGTCCCACGGGAAAACTTCCGCGTGTCGGGTGGCAGTATCATCGTCGAACTGCCAGCGGGGATACTTGGCGGTCGGACGTTCCGTTGGCCGACGGGTGGTATCAATATCGTCAGTTCGGAGGGCACAGGTACGACGACGTTCACGCGCGTCGATCAACCGGTTCCGCAACTGTTCGACTTCGGACGCACGCGGCAGTCGTCGCAAGACAACCGCATCGTGGCGAACGAGATTTATCAAAACGGTAAACTCACGACCGTCACCGCAACGGGTGTACCGGATCTGGCTGCGCAGTTGAAAGACGGCGATCTGGGTATCGACTTCGTGACGCGGAAACTCGGTGCCGTCGGCTTTATCGATCAAGCGTTCAACTTCGGTCAGGACCGCAGCGATTATGCCGGTCTGAAGTTTAACCACAGCCGCGGCGGCCTGAACGATGGCACCTTGAATTCGTTCTCGCTCGATCCTGGCGATTCCAACGGTTTCGGTGCAAGCAACACGTTTAACAACGTCGTCGGCGGGCGGAATTACGGCCCGAACCTGCTCCAGAACTTCCCGTTGCTTCAGGTGGTGCAGTCCACGTTGGACCGAACGACGTTCAGCACAGCCCTGATCGCGAAGCCGTTCCGGCCGTACCGGATCGACTACTACTACAATCCCGGTTTCAACGACCAAGATCCGACCGCACTCGCCACCACGAACGCGGGTTACGGCCAAGTGTTCCTCGGCTCGAAGGTGATTACGACCGACTTCCAAGGTAACGGCTCGGTGAGCTTCACGATCAACAAGAAGTTGCCGAACCCCGGCCAGACCGAAGCCGACATCACCTTCGGCCCCGGCGAATTCAAACTGCCGAACAACGAACCGCTGCCAGAGAGCGTTGCGAACTCCGGTGCGGGTGTCGTGACCTCGACGGCAACCGATCTTTCGCCACTATCGTCGGCCGGGCCGAGCATCAGCAACGGCCCCGACGGTACCTCGCGGTTCAGCTTCTTTAAACGGGTCGATACGACCGCTGCCGAGATTCAGGGCCAAGTAATCCTCGACGCGAACAAGAACGGCATCGTCGACCCTACGGAAACCGGCCTTGCAGGTGTCAAGCTGCAACTGTTCCTCGATCGCGGCGATAGCTCGTTCGGCAGCTTGCCCGCCCTTACCGTCACGACCGACGAATCGGGTGCATACTCGTTCGGACCCGGTTCTTCGTCTGGTGCGTTCGGCTTACCGAACGGTTCGCATAAAGTCGTGGCGACGCTACCGACGGGTGCGCAAGTTTCCTTCGAGACGCCATCGAACGGCGTGCTGCCGAGCGTCACGATCATCAACGGTGAAGTCGTCACCGGTCAGAACTTCCTGGTGATTAATGGGGTTCCAGTGGTGCCGCCACCTCCGGTTCCGCCAGGCCCTCCGGTTCCGCCGACACCGCCAGGCCCTCCACCCGTCCCACCGGTTCCGGTTCCTCCGCCACCGGCGACCATCCCACCCGGTGTGCCGCCGACGGCCCGACTCCTTGCCGTCGGGGCCGATGCGGGTGGCGTACCTGCGGTCAGCGTGTACGGGCCAACGGGCGACTTCCGCTATCAGTTCATGGCCTACGATCAACGCTTCAGCGGTGGCGTTCGCGTGGCTGTAGGCGATGTCGATGGCGATGGCAAAGCCGACATCATCACCGCTCCTGGTGCCGGAATGCCGGGCCTCGTGAAAGTGTTCAACGGGAATACCGGCGAACTGATGTCGCAGTTCCAGCCGTACGAAGATGCATTCACCGGCGGCGTGTATATCTCCGCAGGCGATGTCGATGGCGATGGCAAAGCCGACATTGTCACCGGCACGGGCGTCGGTGGCGGACCGCGCGTGCAAGTGTTCCGAGGCAACACGTTCGAATCGATCTCAAACTTCTTCCCGTACGAAGACACCTTCCGCGGTGGTGTCTTGGTGGCGACCGGCGATCTCAACGGCGACGGCAAAGCCGACATCGTCACCGGTACGGGCGTCGGCGGTGGACCGCGCGTGCAAGCCTTCGATGGCACCACGCTCGTCTCGCTCTACAACTTCTTCGCCTACGAATCGACGTTCCGAGGCGGCGTGTTCGCATCGGCCGGGAACGTCGATGGCGTCGGACTCGGTGAAATCATCACCGGTACCGGGCCAGGCGGCGGGGCACTCGTCAAGATCTTCGGCCAGAACGAACTGATCTCCGGTGCGGGTTCGCCGGACCCTGCGAAATCGTTCTTCGCCTACGATCCGAACTTCCGCGGTGGCGTCCGCGTCGATGCCATCGACGCCAATTTCGACGGCAAAGCCGACATCGTTACTGGGCCAGGGCCCGGTGGTGGGCCAGATGTCCGCGTGATCGACTACACC
Organism: Limnoglobus sp.; assembly: GCA_043757025.1. Taxonomy (GTDB): domain Bacteria; phylum Planctomycetota; class Planctomycetia; order Gemmatales; family Gemmataceae; genus Limnoglobus. Next base: position 31,616 of record JAYVQG010000336.1, on the reverse strand, counting down.
AACCTGCAAGACCTATACCGTCTTCAGGCGTTCGATCCGAACTTCCTCGGCGGCGTGTTCGTCGGTGCGTTACACAACTAACCGCGAAGTGCATTCAACGAGCAGCGGTCAGCCAGAAATGGCTGACCGCTTTTTTTTCGTGCTACACGCGCGCTGCGTACAACACTTTCGCTTCGTTCTGGCCCGGTAACGATAGTGTCAAGCCGCCATGTAGGCCGTTGACCGCGACGGAGCCGCCAGGGTGGCCATCGGCGTGTGCGGCGAGGATCGCCTCGAGTGCCTGAACGATCGCCACGCAGTTGCGGTCGGCGGTGAGATCGTTGTAGCGGAGTGACTTTGCGGCTTGCAATCGCGATTCGCGCTCGCTGTTCGCGCCGCCATATTCGACGCACGCGACTTCCTCGAAGAAACGCCGGATCACTTCGACGCCGTAGCCGCGCTGCGAACGTTCGCCCCACGGCTCGGTGAAAGTGCCGTTGTAATGGTAGTTCGGCGTGTACTTGAACTCCGCCGGCGAACGACCTTCGACGGTCAGTTCGACGCCGCGCTTCCGCTGGTGGGCCAGCCAGATTCCGTTGTCGAAGCGGAACTGTACTTCTTGATCGACGTAGCCGGGGAAGTTATCGGGCGTGACCCAACTCGTGTGAATATCGAACGCCGCTTCGCGCTGATCGGGGTGCGTGTAGATCACCTGCAACTGCACCGAATCCCACGTCGAGCCGTTCGCGGGGCCAGCGATACCACGTTGACCGGTTGCGGAAATGCGCGACAATTTCCAGGCGTCGCCGAAGCTGAAGTCGATGAGTTTCAGGTAATGCACCGCAACGTACGTACCGGGGTTGCGCCCGATCAGCCACTCGGCGAATTGCCCCGTCGAGATCGATTTCGGTTCGAGCAACGAGCAATACCCGTTGTTGATGTGCTGCAAATTGCCATCGAGAACGTGCGTCCGCAATTTCTTGTGATCCGGATCGAGCAGCTTGTGGTAAACGACTTTTGCAAGCACGCCGTTCGCGTCCGCAAGGCTCTGGAGTTCGTCGAGTTCGCCGAGCGTCAGTACCGATGGCTTCTCGATGAGGACATGCTTGCCCGCCGCAAGTGCGACCCGAGCGGGGCCGAAATGCCGGTCGTCGGGTGTGGCCACACACACGACATCGACATCGCTTTTCGCCAACTGCTTGGCCGCATCGTTGCCGGTGTAGTTTGTGAAGAGAGTCGGCGATTGCCCGCGATATTTCTCCGCACGGCTACCCGTGCGAGTGGCCACCGCCGCAAGATCGACTTCCACCAACCCGAAGTCGCGGCGAAACAATCCATCGCGATGGACTTGCTCGAAAAACGGTCGATAGGTTTCGTCGAAGATCATCCCGAGGCCGACCATGCCAGCCCGGATTCGCGGTGAGTTCTTCATGGCGATGGTGTATCGCAACGCCGTGGCGTAGGCTACCGCAGCGAGTCGAGGATCTTCATTCGCATCGCGGAGAGTGCCGGTACGAGGCCGCCGATGCGGCCCATCATCAGCGTGAACAGCACCCCGGCTGCGACGGTTTCGTAGTTCACGAGCATCTTCAACGCAACGCTTTTACCACCGCCCCCAGCGCCGCTCGAGAGCGTACTTTGTGCTTCGTAGCCGTTCATGAGGTAGCCGATCGCGCAGCCGAGCAAGCCACCGACGAACGCAATCGCCAGCGATTCGAGCATGAACGAAATCAGAATCTGCCAGCGTTTGAAGCCGAGAATTCGCAATACGCCGACTTCGCGAATGCGTGCGGCGATCGACGCGAACTGCGTGTTCATCACGCCGAACACGCCACCGATCGCCATAATAATCGCCACTAAAATGATGTTGATGAGGAACTGATCGTTCGTCTTCGTCAGTTCCGCGTAGTATTCTGGCTCGGCAAACGCTTTGAACTTCTGTTGCGTATAGCGATTCTGTAGGTGGTACGCGAGCGCCTGTGAGGCTTCGAGCGTGTTGAGATTATTGCGTACGACGAGCGTGGTGAAGTTACCCTTCTTGCCGAACGTCCGCGTGATGAGGTCGATATTTTGCACCCAAATTTCCGAGCCGAACGTGGTGCCTTCGGCCTTCATGATGCCGACGACGACACAAGCGAGGTCGTTGATTTGGAACGTGTCGCCGCGTTCGAGACGGGGCTTGTTCGCATCCTCGCCGAGCACTCCAGCCGCGCCTTCGCCTAAGACGCACTGGATGAAGCTCACATCGTCTTTGCCTTTTTGCACGCCGGCGCGGTTGAACCACTGGCTGCCGTTTTCGAGGCGAATGTTGTGGACCGCTGCCGCCACTAGCGGATTATCGATCGCTCGCATGTTGAGGAAGCGCCGTCGCGGTTTCTCTTCGCCCGGCTTCTTCGCTCGCTCTTGGTTGACGACGAAGTAAATCTCCTTGCTGGCCAGGTATTCTGCCTTTTCCGGTGGAACCACATCGGCGGCGAGCGCCGTCAATCGGCCCTCTTTGTCGGCGACGGCGCGAGCAATGCGGACCGGTTCGTCGAGCCGCATTCCGAACTGATCGAGTTCGACCGTGATGCGAAAGGCGTTATCGAGGTCGCCGTAGCCGAGGTTGGAAAAGAGTTCGTCGGTCGCCCCGTCGGACAGCACGAAGACGTTGCCGGGAATGCCGGAGTCTTGGTTGATTTTGTACATGCCGTTCACGAACGCGAGCAAGCCGACGAGCAAGCCGACGACCACGGTGAACGCGGTCGCCGTCAAGCCGGAAATCCGCCACCGGACGATGAGGTTCCGCACGTTGTATTTGATCGGCACTTTCCCGATCAGCAATAGCAGTAGCAAATCCGTGGCGTAGATGACGAGCAAGATAAACGGCCAATGTTCGACCATTACGGTGGGCAACAGTTTCCAAAGCGGCACCGCACACCACGGTCGAAGTTCGGTGTTCATTATTATCCGCATCTTCATCGATATTTTCTTGTACACCGCGATCTGGCTATCGACATTCGCCAGTTCCTCGCGGTCTTTGCGTTCGCGACCGAGATCGCCGATGCCACCCGACAAGCGGCGCTCGATGAGCATTTTCTTTTCGTACAAATCATCCGGCGACGGTGGTGTGATGCCGTCGACCGCTATGGCAGGCGGATCGCGGAAGCGATTCACGATCGACATACCGAGTGCTTTCTTCGCGAGTGGCCCGAGTTGCCCCGTCGGCTGGAGTGGTAACCACGACACGACGGCAACGGCAAACGCAATGAGCGCAACGAGAACGATGAAGCCCGCTATCGCGCCTAACAAGCGTCGTATCGTGCGGCTCAACCAAGACTTCGCCGCAGGAAGCGTGTCGCGCAGGACCGCTTCGTTCGGGGAAATTAGCGGCAGCGCCACCAACAACGACGATAGCGGCAGCAGCGACAGGCCGAGCACGAGTATCGTGCTGATGAGCGAAACGAAATTCCAAAACCACCGCGTGAGCGTCCGCATTCGCGTCTCCCGGAATTAAGCAACTTTCGCGAACACGTCGGACACTTTGATTTTTCGCGCCGATAACGCCGGGCCGATACTGCCGACGAACGCGACGGCCATGCCGAGTATCGTGCCGTAGAGTATCACGATCGTCGGGACGAAGAACGCCCCGAGGAACGCGATTTGAATTTTCACATTCCCAAGGCCTGCCCAGCAAAGGAACGTACTCATGAAGCCCGCGAAGAAGCCGATCAAGATCGCTTCAGAAAGGATCAGCCCCATCACGTGAACGGGCCGGAACCCGAGGACTTTCAGGACGGCCATCTCCCCGCGGCGTTCGCGGACGCTAATGCTGATCGCGTTCGCGATCACCAGTGACATGATGCCGACCATCGCCGGGCAGAGGATGAACTTCATGCCGAAGAAAATGTCTTTGTACGCATCGAGGAACGAGCCGATGCCTGCCGATGCGGTCTCCATCTTGGCGGCTGGCCCGGAGAAGTACTTCGGGTCGTTGACGACGGCAGCGAGACGTTCGTAGCTTTCCTTCTTGGGCACGCGCACCCAGATCAGGTTCACGCACTTGTCCGCGAGCGGGTGCTGTTCGTTGTTGTGCGACTTACTGTAAGACGAGAGCATTCGGTCGAGGTATTCGCGGGAACAGAAACCGACGCCTTCGTACTTCGCATCGGGAAGTTCGCCGATAATTTCGAAGTCGAACACGATGTCCTTGTAGAACAAGCTCGTGATTTTGATCTTTTGGCCGACCTTCAGATTCATTTTGTCCAACCGCGCTTTGCTGACGATGATCCGCTTATAGTCTTCCTTCATCAGCGCCGTGAGCCGTTGCATCTCGGCATATTCGCTGTCGGTTAAATCCTTTTTTTCCAGTCCGTCCATCATCGTCGTGATTTTCAGCGGATCGACGCAGAACATGAAGATCGCATTTTCGGGTCGCGGATTCGTCGGGTCGGTCGTGCCCCCCACGAACGACCACGCGATGACATCGTCGGCACCGTTGACCGGTTGCAGATCCTTCGGCAGCTGCGCGAGCAAGTCGATCACACGCTGTTCGTACGCGGGTGGCATCTGGCTCGGGATCGTGTATTTCTCGGTGACGATCACCTTGAAGTTCGAATCTTTTTCCGTCGTCACGATACCGATGAAATTGATGACTGTGTAAATGCACGCGAGTACCGCCGTCAGAACGAACAACGCGAGATACGAGAGCGACGTTCGCAATGGACTACGCAGCAAGCCGCGAAACATCAGCAAGGCAATTTTGAAGAACAAACTGCCGCCGTTGGATAGCGCTTTCAAGATCAGGCTGATTACGTAGATGATCGCAAAGAATAACGGGAGTGTCGCAACGCCGACGACACACACCGCGCCAATCAGGCTGGCCATCAGAAAAAACGAGTACAGCGACAGCAGCGGCATTGCCGAGTCGAGGCTGGGCGCACCCGAAGTCGCAAGTTGATCGTACATGGTCGTTCCTTCGCTTTCGGTTAAACTTGCATCGGTTGGGGTGCGTTCATCACATCGTCGACGAGCTTGCCCTTTTCCAGGTGCAGTGTGCGTTGGGCCCGCGCGGCGGCCTTCGGGTCGTGCGTCACCATGATGATCGTCTTGCCGAGTTGCGCACGCAAAATTTCCATCAGGTTCAAAATCTCATCGGCGGACTTGGAATCGAGGTCGCCCGTCGGCTCGTCGGCGACGATCAACGTCGGGTCGGTCACCATCGCCCGCGCGATGCCGACTCGTTGTTGTTGCCCACCCGAAAGCTGGCCGGGGCGGTGCGACATGCGATCGCTCAGCCCGACGAGGTCGAGCGCCGTTTCGACTTGCCGTTTGCGTTGTGCCGCCGTCAACTGCAATAGTAATAGGGGCAGTTCGACGTTCTCGTATGCCGTCATAACGGGCAGCAAATAGTAAAACTGAAACACGAAGCCGACGTTCCGCGTTCGCCATCGTGCGAGTTCGCTTTCACTCATCGACGAAATTTCTTGATCGCCCACGGTGATCGTCCCCGCCGTCGGTTGGTCCAGCCCAGCGATCAAGTTCAACAGCGTCGTTTTGCCCGAACCCGATGGCCCCATCAACGACAGAAACTCCGCCTCGCCCACATCGAGGTTGAGGTTCTGAAGCACATCGATCGCCTCGGTGCCGCGAGTAAACGACTTGTATAAGTCCCGGACTCGCACGATCGGTTCGGCCATGAAACATCTCCGCAGGGTGAGTGGTGTCAGTTCGCCTTGGGGGCTTCGAGCGGTGCGTTCGCGTCGTATTTACGGTTATATAGCGTCACCACGACGCCCATCTTCGGCTTGAGGAACGAGCCGGGCACTTCGTCTTTTTGCAGCATCACCTTCACGCGGACTTTGACCACGCTCTTACTGTCGTCGGCGATCGGCATGATCCGCGCGATGTAGCCTTTGTACGAACGCTCGGGGTATGCCTCGGAGCGAACGATCGCATCTTGGTTGTCGAACACTTTTCGCAAATCGCGCTCGGCTACGTCGATTTCGACTTCCATCTCTGCGAGGTTGGCGAGGTCGCAAATGCTGCCCGATGTACTGCCGAACGCGAGCGGGTTGACGAGGTTGCCGAGTTCGGCTTTCTTGGTGAGCGCGACGCCGTCGATCGGCGCGCGGATGATGCAGTTATCGAGCCGCCATTGCGATTGCAGCAGGCGTGCCTGTGCGACATCGACTTCCGCACTCGCGGCGACGACGTCGGATTCGGCGGCGGCTTTGCGTTCTTGGCGGGGGCCTTCTTTCAAAATCTGTAACGTGGCGGCGAGGCGACGGAGTTTGGCATCGGTGGCGAGAATGTCGAACCGTGCCTGTTTCGTTTCGCGATCGGCTGCCGATGAGCCGAGCCGTTCGAGACGGCCTAACTCGTCGGCTTGTCGCGCCCGCAATGCCTCGTTTTCCTTGTACTCTTCTTCGACTTGCGTGACTTCGATCTTCCGGACCGACGCGGGTAAGAGTTCGGACAACCGCAGTTTCGTCGCTTCCAAGCGAGCTTTCGTGGCCGCTACGTTCGCTTTCGATTCCGCGACTTGTGCGCGGTAGTTCACGTCTTCGAGCTTCGCGAGAACGTCGCCCTTCTTGAACGACTTGCCTTCGACGATATTCAACTCGACGACTCGGCCCGCCACGTCGATGGGGCTAATGGCGATCTGTTGCGGCGGAATCAGCGTGCCCTTTTGCTCCAGCACGATCGCGCCTGCCTCCGCAACGGTTCCCGTGTTCGTTGCGGGTGCCAGCGATTTACTCGGCGAGTTGCCGCTTCCTGGTTCGGTGTTCGTTACGTTGCTTTTGCCGTTACCGAAGCCGCCTTTGTACCCGCGCACTCCGACGGCGGCCCACGCCACCGCGAGCATCAAGCACAAGATCCACGGCAACCACGACGCCCCGCCGCGACCCGTTCCCTTGCCCGCACCGAGTTGGTCTTTAAGCCGCAGTTGCTGCACGCGATTGATGAGTTCGCCGTTGGTTGTCGAATGCGACGGTGCCGTGTCGTTCACGTTTGCTCCCCGGTGGGGGTTGAAGGAGATACCCCGAAAATCGGGGCGAGTAGTTGGCTAATCGCTGCCATCGTCCGTTTCCGATCGTGTGCGTTCGGGTCGACGGCCAGTTGCCCGCCCAACCCTTGCACGAGTGCCATGATGATCGAAGCCGCCACCAGCGGTGGCACCGGCGGCGGGTCGGGTACACTGGCGGCATAATCCGCGGCGATCATCGCACGCCACTCGGCATTCAGCGTCGCCAGCCGTTGCCGCACATCGTCGCGATAACTCACTTGCGCATGAAAAGTATGGATGAGGCTCAGGAACGCCATGTGCCCCGCATCGGGCGGTTGCAGCGTCTGGTCGATCATGTGGCGAACGCAGTCCCACGCACGCCCCGTCATCGGTTTGGGTCCGTCGCCCTGCATCGCTTCGAGCTTCATCCGTCCGATCATGCGATCCAGCACCGCGAGCAAGATGTCTTCCTTCGTGGGGAAGTAATACATCAAATGCCCGCGGGTCATGTTCGCGCGCTTCTCGATGTTCCCCAGCGACATTCGGTGAATGCCCTGCGTCGCGATGATCTCCACTGCTGCATTCACGACCTGTGCGCGGCGACGTTGCGCGATGTCGGACTCCGCCACGAGTGGCGTGGCATCGGCAATCGTGATCGTAGGTCGCTTCGGCATCAGTTGACTTTAGACCGTTTGGACTATTCCTGTTTTAGAATAGTAGTCCGATCAGACTAGAGCCGTCAATGCGAAAGTGGGAAAGCTGGAGAATTTTCACCGCTCTCTCATTCCGTATTACCCCGAGAATCGGCAAAGGTTTCCTGGTCGATAGTCGATGAACAGCTAGAAGCGTTCTCGGAATCGCGGGGCCGATACATGTTGCGCGCGGTGGGTATAGGTTGTTTGCTACTGATCGCGATGACCGGGTGCCGGGTGCCGAGTGTCGCGACGGTGGCGCACGCGCCGATGCCGTCGGTACAACGCACTGCGGTCGAACTACCGATCGTGACGCCGACGAAAATCGAACCCGACGCGAGTACACTCCCGACGATCGATGTCAAAACCGCGAAGCCGGGCGTGGCATCGGGGCCGTTCCTCGGCCTGACCGATGAAGCGTGCCGCGCTCTCGCGGAACAGGCATCGCAAATTGCGAACCAACTCGACAAGGAAAACGAGCGGCCCACGGTGTCGCTCGTCGCGCGCAAACAGCCGTGCCCCGACACGAAACCCGATGAACTGGCGCGACAGTTGCGCTACCTGGCCGCACGCGAAGCGCGCAATCGGTCTGCGGCAGAGGCACTCGAAAACTACTATCGTCTCGCCGATGCCGAGGGGCGTACAGAGTTGCTCGCTGCGGGTTTGCGGACGTTCGACCAACTCCGCGATGCCGCCCCGCGGTTCCGTGCGGCGGGTTTGCCAAACGTACCCGACGACGACGAATTCAACCGACAACGCGCGAAACTATTGACTGATGCGGAACAAGCCGAGGTTGGGATTCGCACGCTGAATCTGACTATGAAAATGCAACTCGGGCAGTCCGTAAAAGGCGACGAGCGGTTCTGGCCGATGGGGCCGTTCGGCGTGTCATCGGAACCACTCGACGTCGAAGCCGCCGTGCAAACGGCACTGCAATCGCGACCCGATTTGCAGTTCCTGCGGGCGATGTATCACGGGCTATCGGCAAGCACGTTACCGCTGGTCAATCAGCAATTGCAATCGACGAACGGCTTGCTCGGCAGCGGGGGCGTACCTGCAATACCGCGTATCGTGCAAAAGCGGCTGGCACCGTTACGCGCTGCGGCAGAACTGGAAGTGAGCCATCGCCGCGAGCAACTGTTCCTGGCGATCGCCGACCGCGAGAAACGCGCAGCTACCGAGGTGCGTGTGGCCGCGTTGCAAATGGAATCCGCCGCCCGCCGCGTCGCACTCGCCAAGAGCCGCGCCGAGAGTTTACGCGACAAAGTGACGAAAGCCGGCGATAAACTCGCCGACAAACTACCCGCCGAAATCGAATGGTACCGCGCCCGTGCCGACCTCATCGTCGAGGTCATGGCCTGGCACACTGGGAAGCTCAAATACCGCGCCGCACAAGGTGGCTTCGTGTCGCCGGAGTGACACCGTGCGTTTGCCATTTCCGCTACGACCCGCACATTTTTCCGCGCATTTCACCGATCTCCTCTCGCTACTGTTTCCCGATACGTTACGTTAAAGAGCGTGTCGCGTTGCATTCCACTTCGATGTCGAGGTGCATCATGAGTAAGCGTCGTTCCGGTTTCACGCTCATCGAATTGCTCGTTGTAATTGCGATCATCGCAATTCTCATCGGGTTGTTACTGCCTGCCGTGCAGAAGGTTCGCGAGGCGGCGGCGCGGATTAAATGTACCAACAACCTCAAACAAATTGGATTGGCGTTACACAACTACGAGAGCGTCGCGCAACAGTTCCCTTCGGCTGGTAGTTATCCCATCAATGCCACCGCCGCCGATGCCTACTCGGTTCAGGCGCGGCTCCTGCCGTTCATCGAGCAAGGTAACCTGTACGCTCAGATCGATTTGAACGCGACACCGGCCACGCAACTCAACGTGATCGGCCAGCGAATTGCGATCTATATCTGCCCGAGTGAAATTCGCGATGTCCCGCGCGATCAGGGTGCCGGCAAAATCACTTACCCGCAAAACTACGCTGCAAACTATGGCACGTGGTTCATCTGGAGTCCGGCGAACGGGCAAGGTGGCGACGGGGCCATCATCGTCAATCGCTCGAGCCGCACTGCCGATTTCACGGACGGCCTCAGCAACACAATCGGCTTCGCAGAAGTGAAAGCCTATCAACCATACGTGCGAAACTCGAGTGCCCCAACAACCCTGGGAGCACCCTATCCCGTCGATGTGGCCGAAGTGGTGACACTCGCGGGAAGCGGATCGTATCGCGGCGAAGTCGGCCACACCGAATGGACCGATTCGCCTTGCCACCAGTCCGGATTCAGCTTCGTATTCACGCCGAACACGAAGGTGATTTACAACGCGAGCGGTACGAATGTGGACGTCGACCTACTCACCCAAGTCGAAGGTTCCTCCGCCACCAAACCGAGTTATGCCGCAATCACCAGCCGTAGCTATCACAGTGGTGGCGTAGTGAATGCTCTCCTGATGGATGGCTCGGTGCGGACCGTTTCCTCGACGGTATCGCTGGCCGCATGGCGTGCGGCAGGTACCCGCAGTGGCGGCGAAACGTTGTCGTTGGATTAGAATTGGGATGAAGTGGCGTACCGTTCACAGGGCCGATTGCATTTCCAACGTTCCAGAACACGTAGGTCGTGGCCGAAGAGGCTTTGCGATGAGGCCCGACGGTACGACAACGACAAAGTCCATCATGGTTTTGATATCCCGCGAGAATGCACTGTCGGGCCTCCCAAAGCTTCCGGCCCGACCTACAAAACCAGTTGCCACGGGTGAAACGATCCTCCTGGCGGACTGAAATATCTCGTTTTCGAGCGACAGCGGTATATCAGTAGTTGTGTCGCAAGGTGTTTTCCATCAGTCGCGAAAGGATCGGTATGAAGATCGAATTGAAGTATTGCACGTCTTGAGGGTACGAACCGAAAGCCCTCAGTTTGACGGGCAAAATCCTCGGCATGTTCAAAACCCGAGTGAAAGAGTTCGCGCTCATCCCTGCAACGGGTGGCTGCTTTGAAGTGCAAGTCAATGGCGAGTTGGTGTACTCGAAACTCGCGACCGGCGAATTCCCCGACGAGTTCGCCGTCGTCGATATGGTCGGCGAGCGGATCAAAAAGTAAGTTGAACCGTCAGCGATGAATAGAATTGTCTTCTCCAGAACCTCGGCATTCGCCGGGGTTCCGTTCATTTGGACTCCCGATGCCGCCACCCGCCTCCGATATTCTGACAATCTCGTTGCTCACAACGAGGATCAAAGAACTCGTCGAAGAGGCGTTCCCGCAACTGTGGGTGTCGGGCGAAATTTCCAACTTCACGAAGGCCTCGTCGGGGCACATGTACTTCAACCTCAAGGACGCCGGCGCGACCATCGGCTGCACCTTCTTTCGCGGCTCGAACTTGCGACTGAAGTTCTCGCCACGAGACGGGATGGAAGTCCTGGCACGCGGGCGATTGTCCGTCTATCCGCCACGTGGGAACTATCAATTTCAAGTCGAGGAACTGCAACCGAAGGGCATCGGCGCGGCGGACCTCGCACTCCGGCAACTCAAGGAAAACCTGCTGAAGAAGGGCTATTTCGATCCGAAACGCAAACGGCCGTTGCCGCGATACCCGAAGCGGATCGCGCTGATTGCGAGCGTTACCGGTGCGGCGATTCGAGATATGATCGAGCTGTTCGCACAGCGTTGGCCGCTCGCGCATATCGTCGTTCGCCATAGCCGCGTGCAGGGTGATGGCGCCGCCGACGAGATTGCGAATGGCATTCGCATGTTGAACCAGATGCACCGCAGTGGCGGCCTGCCACTCGACGCGATTGTGATCGGGCGCGGCGGTGGCAGCAGCGAAGATCTGTGGTCGTTCAACGAGGAAGTATTGGCGATTGCGATCTTTCAATCGGTGGTGCCGGTCGTCTCGGCGGTCGGGCACGAAACCGATGTCACGATTGCGGACCTCGTCGCCGATCACCGTGCGGAAACGCCCTCGGCAGCGGTGGTGGCGTTGTCGCCGGATCGCCGGGAAATGCTAGCGGGGATTCTGAATCTGAACGAACGCTACCGCGAAGCGATGCAGCGGAAGATCGACGACGGGCGTCAACGGCTGCGGCAGATTTCCGGACGGCCCGCGTTTCGCAAGCCCCTGCAACGCATTCGCGATGTCGAACAGAAGCTCGACGATTGGGCGGCGCGGCTGCAACGTGCCGCGACGCGCCGTTGCGACCGCACGCGGGACAAGATCGCCGCCGCCGCCGAGCAACTCGAAACGCTCAGCCCGCTGAACGTGCTGAAACGCGGTTACAGCCTGACGTTAATGCCCGATGGCGAGCAAGTGATTCGCGATGCGGGTACGATGAAACCCGGCGAACAAATTATCGTGCAACTGAACCGCGGCCGACTGATCGGTCGCGTGGAATCGGTCGAACTTCCGCCCACACAAGAGAATTAACGATGCCGGAACCGACACCAATCCGCCTCGAAGCCGCACTCGCCGATCTCGAAAAAATCCTTCGTGACTTGGAAGACGGCACGACGTCGCTCGATGTGGCGCTCGCACAATACGAGCGCGGCGTCGGCTTGCTCCGCCACTGTTACGGCCACCTCCGCGATGCCGAACAGAAGATCCAGCAACTCGTCGGCCTCAACGACGATGGTAAGCCGAACTTGCAAGCGTTCAAGCACGCGCCATCATCGGGACCGAGCACGTATTGACCGTCACCGCAACGCGACACCGCGCTCTTTGAGTGCGGCCACGAGCTTGCCTTTGTCCGTCTTAGCCGGGTCGATCAGCGCCGTAATACGTCCGTCTTTAAAACTCGCCGTGGCTTGTTCGACGCCGTCGATCTTCGCGACGACTTCGTAAGCGCCCAGGCAACACGCCTGACAATCGAGGCCCACGACGGCGATCTCGACACGCGTCAATTTGTCGCGCGGCACGGTGGTCGTCGGCTTCACGCCGAAGGTGCCGATCGATGCGTTTCGCACCTTTTCATCGAGCTTGGCAATCACTTCCGAGGGTTTCGATTTGGGAAACACCTTCTCCGTATCGAAGCGCAGTTCGGCTTCGGCGAACTCGAAATCGATGCGGACAATTTTCAGTTCGGGCCACTGATCGAAGAGTGTGCGCAGATCCTTTTCCCGATCCGGCGCGAAGAGTCCCGTAATGCGCACCTTCGTCGTCGGCGGTTCGACCGCCGTCACAGATGCGAGGACGAACGCGCTGATTAAACATGTCAACATCGCGATTCCACCTTCGTTAGTTAGCAATCACTTCGTTTGGAACAACGGACTCTGAACGAGTTCGTGGAGTAGCGTGCGGATGCCGTGCCCTTGCGCCTTCGTGTGGCCCACGATGGTAGCAATGGCGGCGCGGTCGCTGAAGGCGATCGGTCGGCCGATGCTGTACACCGCGAACTGAGATGCGAGGTTTTTCAGCAGTACGTCGGGGTCGGCGGCGAGTAGCGTTTGCATGTCGATTATGCCTGCGAACTTGCGGCCATCGGGTAACATACCGGATGCATCGACGGGCGGGCCGAGCTTGAATTCGATGCCGATGAACGGATCGATTATCCCGCGTTCGGGGGCATCGCCTTTGCCGAGCGAACGATACCGCGAGCGTTGACTACCGATGACGTCGAACGATTCCATCGCAAAACCGGGCGGGTCGATCTTCGCGTGGCAACTGGCGCAACTGACGTTGTTGCGGTGTTTATCGAGCAATTCGCGGATGGTACTCGCGCCGCGAACGTCGGGTTCGACGGCGGCGATGTTCGGTGGCGGCGGTTCGGGGTGCTGGCCGAGGATGCGTTCGAGCACGAACGCCCCACGCGGCACCGGCGATGTCGTCGTACCGTTCGCGGTCACTTTCAGCACGGCGGCTTGCGTCAGGAAGCCACCGCGCGGGCAGTCCTTCGGCAACGCGACTCGCCGCATCTGCGAGCCAATCACGCCGGGAATGCCGTAATGTTTCGCGAGTTTCTCGTTCACCATTACGAAGTCCGAACGCACGATATGGCTTGCACTCAGGTTCTTTTCGAGCAACTCGCGGAAGTACGCCCGCGTCTCGGCCACCATCGAATCTTGCAAGTACGGGCTGAACTCCGGGTACAACTTGCGATCGGGGTCGTTGGTCGCGATGTTGCGCAGTTTCAACCACTGCCCGAGGAAATCGTCGACGAACCGCTGCGATTTCGGGTCGCGCAACAGCCGTTCGACTTCGGCGTGCAAGTTGGCTTTGTCGTGTAACGTGCCCGCATCTGCGAGTTGCATTAACTGCGCGTCGGGCTGCGAATTCCAGAAGAAATACGACAACCGACTGGCGAGCGCGTGATCGTCGAGCTTGCCGACGGGTTCGACGAGGTAGAGGAAATCGGGGCTGCAAAGGACGGCCCGGTACGCCCAGCGCATCGCGGTTTCGAAACTGTCGCCGAGTTTCAACCGCTCTGCAACCTTTGCCACGTACGCCTTCCTCACTTCCACATCGACGGGCCGACGGAACGCTTTCGGCAGGAACGCGGCGAGTAATTTGTCCGCGTCGGCGAGTGGATCTTTACTCGTTACGGTGAACAAACCGCTGACGGCATCGGGGCGGTTCAGTCCCGCGCCGATCTGCCGCACGGACTTTCGCACCGGCGGTTTCGCGCCTTTGAATTCAGTCAGTGGCAGATCGCCGAACAGCACGCGGTGGCTTTTTGGCGGCCAGACTTCGTGGAGCGGACCTTCGATGTCGAGCCAATCGCAGGCGATGCCCGGCCCGACGAACGCCATCGCGCGGCCCTTGCGGTTGTAGTTGGCCACGGGTGCCAGCGACGCGACGTTGAACCCGATTATCTCGTTGTGGTTCATCCACGTCACGAGTTCGTGCGTCTTCGATTGGATCGACGGCGCATCGTAATAGCCGAGCACGTAGCTCGGATGCTGGCCGCCGCGACCGTCGCCGGTGAGTTGCACGACCGAGAGCCGCGCGGCTTCGGTACCCCGCGACGGCAGCACTTTGCCCTTATCCCACTGGAAACTCCAAAGCGACGTTCGCACGCGGTACAGGCCCGGATAAATCGTGACGTGTTCGGCGAAGTAAGGGCTGACCGATTCGTCTTCGTGGCGAAACAGGCCGACGCTGCTGGTCACGGGGAACGAGTTCATCCGTTCGTGTGCGCCGTGGTCGAAGTGGGCTTGGTCGCCGGCGGGTGGGAATTCGGGATCGGGTTTCTTGTCTTTTAACAGCACGCCATCGCCGTTCAGCACGATGCCCGCGACGAATCCGCCACGGTTCGCGAGCGAGATGCGCCGCGTCTGCACCTTCGGCGCATCGGGTCGCGTGGCAATTGCCAGGTCGAGAACGTGGTCCGCCGCTTCGATATACTTGGCCAAGTTCACGTGCGAAATGTCGAGTGCATCGACGTTCTTGTCGAAGCCGTGTGCGGTGCCATCGGACGGGAGATTCGCTTGTACGGCGATGCCCGGCATGTCGAAGAGATCGCGGATCGTGTTCTCGTACTCGCCGCGAGTCAGTCGGCGGACTGCCGTGCGGCCTTCGCCCTCGAAGCGTTTCGTTTCCGCGACAATCAGCTTCTGCGAAAGGCTTTTCAGCACGTTCGCTTTCTCGGTTGCCTCCGGACGCTCGCGCTTCTTCGGCGGCATCTCTCCGGATTCGATGCGATCGTGCAGCTTCGCCCATCGCGTGAAATTATCCGCATTCGCCAAGTCGAACGCGAACGCGGCAAGGTTCAAGTTGCCTTCTTTGACGTCCGCATTATGGCACTCGTTGCAATGCTTTTCGAGGAACGCAGGCAACCCCGCAACTGTGGCTGGGGTCTGTGACCCCGGTTCGGCGACGCTCATTCCCGCTGTCGAAATCCACACCGCGATGGCACAGATACTCCGTCTCATGCCAACTCCAATCCGGTCATGGTGCTCTTCGAACTGGAGAACGCTTTCGCTTCGATGCCGAGGCGATGGAGCATCGTCAGGTACAGGTTCGAGAGCGGGTAATTGTTCTGCGTGTCGAAGCCGAGGTGCTGGCCGTGTTTGAAGCCGCCACCCGCGAGTAACACCGGCAGGTTGACGTTCGAGTGCGAGTTCGCGCTGCCCATCGGCGTGCCGTACAGCACCATCGTACGATCGAGCAACGTCTGGCCCTGTTCTTTCGTTTCGGTGAGTGCGTTCAGGAAGCCGTTGAGCACGTCGAACTGGCCTTCTTCCTTCGCACGCAGTTCGGCGATCGCCTCGGGGCGGTTGCCGTGGTGCGTGATGTTATGGATGACGGTCGTGTCGATAAACAGCGAAATGATCCGCGTCGAATCGGTTTCGAGTGCGAGTTTCATCACGTCGAACATCAGTTTCGTTTTTCGCACGAACTCGCGGTTGTCGTCGATGTCTTCGGGGGCGGTCGCCGTCACTTTGGGCTTCGGCTTGTACTCCCATTCTTCGGACGAATTGAGCCGCCGTTCGAGTTCGCGAACCGACGTGGCGTACTGATCCATCCGCTGCTGGTCGTCTTTCGAGAGCTTGCGGTTGAGCCGTTTCGATTGCTCGCCGACGAAGTCGAGCATACTGCGGCCCTGCCGAATCGCTTCGACGTTCGCGGCGATTTCTTCCTTCTTTCCTTGCAGAAACAGCGTCTGGAAGACTTTCTTCGGGCTGCGTTCGGCAGGGATCGGCGCACCGCTTCGCGTGTAACTGAGCGTCATTCCTTCGCTGCTCATGGCGAGCACGAGCGACGGGTAGCGCGTCTGGTTGCCGATGGTTTCGGCGGCGAGTTGGTCGAGCGAGACGCCGTTGCGGAAGCCGCCGCGTTCGGGGTGCGCCGTCCCCGTGAGGAAGCATTTCTCCGCCGCGTGCGCACCCGTTACGCCGGGCAAACTGACACCGGAAAAGACCGTCATATTCTTGCGGTGTGCAGCGAGGCGTTGCAGGTACGGCGATAGCGCGTAGTCTTTGCCCGTTTTCTCCGGGAAGAAGAACTGCGGCATAATGCCCATGTTCGTTTCGATGGCAACCATCCGCCGCGGCACGACATCCGCCGCACGGCCACGCGGCGACATCGCATCGAGCAACGGCAACGCCATCGCAACACCCGCAGACCGAAGAAACGTCCGCCGTTCGAGAGGAATTCGAGGCATGAGATTCCCAGGAGATGGAGGGAGTGTGGTGAGCACCCAAATTGTGACAGCCCGAAACCGCGATGGCAAGCGAAAGATTTGCACCACTACCGGACAAAGCCCGCGAACGTTCGTATCGAGAATCGGAAAAATCGGTAGCGTCGGTTCCCGAATTCGTTACGATGTATGGAGACGACACCGATCCGTAAGGTGTCGCCGCTCGATGGGGGAGTTGGTGCAAGACTCTTTCGAGAGGAGATTTTCGATGATGCGTTTTGCAATCCGTGCATTTGCCGTCGCCTTCGGGGCGATGGCCAGTGTTGGTATCGTTTCGGCGGCCGACGATCCAGCACAGAAACTCGGGCGCTACACGCCCACCTCGCAAACGACCGCAGGTAGTTCGTCCACCGCGACCGACGACACCGACCTCGTCCATAACTATCGCCGTGGCTATTCCTACGGCTATGGGGGTGGCTATTCCCGCGGCTACAACAGTTACTCGTACGGCTACGGCAACTACGGTGGCTATCGACCTTATTACAGTTCGAGCTACTACAACCCGGCGAACTATTACGCGCCGTCGTACTACTACACCCCACGCTATTACGCGCCACCGGTGTACTACACGCCGAGCTACTATTACGCGCCATCGTATTATTCGGGTGGCTTCTGCCCGATCGGTGGACTCGCCGCCAACACGGCCCTCACGCTGAGTTTGGCACTTCGGATGAACGAACCCGTTCAGCCGATCACTCGCAACGATCCGCTCAACCGCGAACGTGCGATTCCATCGCCATTCGCCGAACCGCAACCTGGCACGAACAACCCTGGCGGAACCTTCCGTTACGATGGCGGCCCGTCCAACCCAGTGCCACAACCGAAGGCGGAGCCAATGCCACCGCCCGCCCCACTCGCGCCGACGCCAAAGGACGATAACGTCAAAATCTCCTTCAAGGGCAAGCCCGCGAAGGCAACAAACCCCTACGCTTACTACGGCGAAAAGCGCTAGGGTTCGGCAAGTTTCACGCACTGAATGTCGGCTTGAAGAAGCCGACATTCAGTGCGTGAGATCGAGCAGCCAAATAAATTAGACACTCTACCCCTAGCAATCATCAGGCGATCGATATGAATGCCAATCTGCCTATCTCACCAGAAGACATGATGAAGTGGACGCCGAACCAGCAAATCGAAACGCTGTCGCAAATCGCTCGTATCGTAATGGCTCAGCAGTCGACTCTAACTCTATCAATATCTTGTCGTTTAGAGTCCGAACCGGATTCCAAAACATTTTTACTGACGGAGCTTCCAATCGCGATAGTCAGCGTGTTTTCCCCATTGGCGGAAGATCGTGATATTCAAAATCTGAATCGACTTGCAGCCGATCCCCGAAATCGAATCGCAATGACGGACGACACATTAAATCAGATTTTGGATTAGTCAAATGTCAAACGCTGTCTCGTGTACTTGGATCAATGTCAAGTCAATGCGTCTGCGTTGCGGATGAATGCTCCAGAACAAACTGATTGAATAAATGAACGACGTGCCTTTTGGAATATTGTATTCGAGCCGGATATTACCGTTCCGAGCAGAAATCAACGTTTTTCGACTGAATCGGGAAGCCAGTTGACGATTAATTTGGCCGATGTGAAAACGAACGATGCCACGGCGATCTTTTCGATCCGGTGCAAGCGTCCGAGTCCACATTTGCAGCGCAACATGAAGTGACGGGTGTATCTCATGCGAATTCGATGAATTTCGCAGCATGTGGAAGTGGACGGCTGCATTTTGAAATAGATACCCGAGCATCAGAGAGTAGATTGCGGTCATCGGTGTTACCCTTCAATTTTTGTGTTGTTCCTCTCACTCCCCCACGAACTCCCCCGTGCCGCCGGCGAGCGTGCAGAATGCCTTTAGCACGCTGGGGTTCGTCATTTCGGTGAGGAACTTCAGGCTGCCATCGGCGAAGGCGAAGTTGGCTCCGTGTGCGTGGATGCCGCCGAATTGGCCGCCGATGCCGATGAACGCTTTCGCTCCGGCGGAATCGTCGAGACCGCGGACGGTCGATGGCCCACCGCGAATCCATGCGCCGAGGTTGGCATTCGTTTCACCGAACAGGATCGTGTTGGAAATGCCATCGGTGAAAGCATCGAACGGCGTGGCCCCATCGTAGCGAAAGGCTCCGGCGCGGCGATCCGTTGCGGGTAGCGTGGCCCCGTTCGTGCCCAGCCCTGCGAGGCCGACGAACTGCGTAACCGCCGGTTCCTCCACGGGAACGTTCGGCACACTCGCACCGCAGATCAAGTTCCGCAACACAGTCCGCCCCGGTGGCTGGTTTGGTTCCGCATCCCACGCGAGATCAGTACGGATCGCGGCCCGCAGCGCGCCGGTGTTCTGCCGCTTCTGGTTGAACCACTCGAGTTCGAGCACCACCCAACTGAGCCGTCGATCAGGCGTCAGTGCGTCGTTGGCGATCGTGCCCGGCAGGATGCCATTCACGGTGCGGGAATCGGGTTTGCGTTGTTTGCCTCGGTCGGTCGTCTCGAACACCTGACCGAACAACGCCAGTTCGCGCAGGCTGTTCTGCGCGTTTGCTCGATCTTGCAGCGCGCGGCCTCGGCTGATCCAAGTGAACAACATCCCAAAACAGATGACGGCGCAGAACGCCATCAAAGCGTAGCCAACCCAACGCGACATTCGGTGTCCCTCTCTTATGCGGTCCTTTTTAGATGTATACCTTTCGGCAGTTGCGGCAAAGTGTATCGGTTACGAGGAATGCCCCGCTTGCAACGCGGTGTGTAAATGTTGCTGCGGATGGGCAGGTTCTTGCCGAAGTTACGGCTGGTGTTCTTGAAAGTGCTGGAATTGTGCGAGAAATACCGATTTCGCCGGTTTGGCACGCCGAGTGCAAAGTCTCGTTTCGCTCAAGCGAACGGCGGGCCTCGGGAAGTGCCAGTCGAACACCGCATGAGGGCGAGTCTCATCCCCCAAGCCGATTACCCCACGACGGCGCGAACCTTCGCGTCGGCCCGCCACCCGCCCTGTCCCCCACGCATCTCCCAGTGAACCCGCACCGAGTGGTGCGGGTTTGCGTCGTTTGCTGTCGCTGTCGCGAAGAGCGATCAGCAGTCAGCGATCAGCTTTCAGCCAATCCCGCTGATGGCTGACGGCTGATGGCTGACGGCTGACCGCTGACGGCTGACCGCTGAAAACGGCTTGCGCGCGTTCTCGCGAATTTGCCTGCAAACGAACCGCTACAACCGGCCCTATCGCCATCGTCACTACACGCCATGTACGCGGATCGCAGAGTGCAACGAATACGTTCGACGGCGTCCGGATCGCTCGTTCGTTGCGTTCGTCGCATCCGATACCCATTGCAGACGAGCACTCTCTGGGGAATCTCCGCTGTTCGCGGTCTCGCTCGTCATCGCGAATGTGCGGGAGGAATAGATCGATCGTCGTAGGAATCGGTTGGGAACCGACCTGCCGTGAGACCGGAGCGTCTCGTGGAAACGATCGTTCGGTGAGGAGGCGACATCATGAGGATGCGATGGGGGGTATCCCTGGCTGCGGCGATTGCGGCCTTGTGTTCGGCATCGAATGTTCGAGCGGGCCACTGCGGTTGTACGACGTATCCAGCGTCTGGCGGCACCGTTGCCGCAGCCCAAGCGGGCTTCTCGGCGTGTAACGATGGTTGCAAGCCGACGTACCAAGTGGTTTACGATAACGTCACGGAAAAGCGGTTCACCACCTGCTACCAGACGGTCAACGAAACGGTCATGAAGCCGGTCACCAAGACCTGCTATCGCGACGAACAGCAGACCTGCATGAAGACGGTCACCGAAACGGTCTGCCAGACCGTGAACGAGACTGTCAACAAGCCCGTTTGCCGCACGGTGATGCAAGAAGTGGCGTGCGTCAATTACAAGCCGGTGTACGAGACCTGCAACAAGGTCGTTACCGAGACGGTCTGCAAGGCCGTTTCGGAAACGGTCATGAAAGAATGCAGCTACACCGTCTACAAGAAGGTGTGCGAAACGCAGTACAAGGAGTGCGCGTTCACCGTCACGAAGCCCGTTTGCGATACCCACGTCAAGAAGCAGTGTTTCTTCGTGGCCAAGCCGGTCTGCGAGACGTTCGTCAAGGAATGCACCGTTGCCGTGTGCAAGCCCGTCTGCGAAACCGTCATGAAGGACTGCCCGAAGACGGTCTGCCGCAAGGTTACGGAAATCGTCATGAAAGACGTTTGCCGTACCGTCATGCAAGACGTCTGCGAGACGGTCAACAAGCCGGTCTGCAAGACGGTTTGCGAAAACGTGACCGAGATGAAAACGGTCTGCAAGCAGGTGCCACAAGTGGTGTGCGAATCGTACACGGTGAAGGGTGGCCTTCGCCTCGCCAAAGCGTCGCCATCGTGCGGCGATCCATGCGGTGCCGCCGGTAGCCCCTGTGCATCCGGTAGCCCAGCGGCTTGCGATTCGTGCGGTGCCGCGGCTGGTACGGGTTGCTCGGATGCCTGTGCCGACCCGTGTGCCAAGCACTCGCGTGGCCTGCTCGCACGCCTCTGCGGTGGTAGCGGTCTCGGCCTCGGTGGCCGCCTCGGTAACGGTGCCGGGATCTCCGCAAGCAACGGTTCGGCCGGTGCCGGTGGTCTGCTCGGTGGCATCGGTCGCGGTACCGGTGGCGGTGGCTTGTTCGGCGTCTCGGTCATTCGAGAAGCCGACGAAGTCAAAACCCGTCAAGTGACCAAAATGGTGTCCGTGAACGAAGTCGTTCCCGTCACCAAAGTCGTTCGCAAAACGGTTACGGAAATGGTCGCCACGCAAGTGACGAAGAAGGTTCCCGTAACGATCACGGAAAAAGTTCCGGTGTGCGTGACCCGCAACGTGACCGAAACGATCGTCGAGAAAGTTCCCGTCACCGTGACCCGTAACGTGACCGTGAACGAAACCCGTCAGATTCCCCAAACCGTTCGCCGCGTGGCATACGGTGCCTACGTCGATTCCGCGTCGATCAATGGCGGAGCGGCTGGTAACGCAGGCGACAAGCTCGGTGCCAACGCTGGTAACGGCGTGGCCCCCGGCACGGCAACCTACGATGCGAACAACGGTGGCCGTGTGTTCGTCGAAGGTCTGCAAGTGACCAAGGACATCGTGACCAACACGACCCGTATGGTCTCCGAAACGCAAGTTCGCCAAGTGCCTTACACGGTGAACAAGACGGTGCCGGAAGTCGTCGTGAAGCAAGTACCGACGACCGTCACCAAGATGGTGCCAACGACCGTCGAGAAGATCGTGCCTGTGACGACCGTTCGCATGGTGAAGGTCGAGACCAAGAAGCTCGTCCCGACCCAAGTGACCGAAATGGTTGCGACCGTTGTCACCAAGCGGGTGCCGACGACCGTGACCAAGCAAGTGGCCGTTACCACGACCGTCAAGGTGCCATACACCACGACGGAAATGGTCGCCACGACGGTGTCCAAGAAGGTTCCCGTGACGACCGAGCATAACGTCGTCGTGCGGACCCCCCGCTACGTCTCCGCCGATGCAGGCCCAGGCACCGGTCTGGGTGCGTGCGACCTCGGTGGTAGCCGCGTCGGTGCGAGTGCATCGGTCGCCGGTGCGGGTAGCTGTGGCAGCAACGGTTGTGGGATTGGGAACGTGATCGCCGATGGCAGCCGCCCTCGTCCGGTCCGCGACTTCCTGAGCCGTCTGTTCGGTAGCCGCCTCTGTACGAACCCCTGTGCCGCTCCTGCCGCAAGCTGCGAAAGCAGTTGTGCGACCTCGGCTTCAGGTTGTGCCCTGCCAGCAACGACAACCGTCGGTGCAGCCCCCGCAACCCTGCCCGCCATCGCCACGACGCCAAAGGTGATGCCAAAGCCTGAGTAATCTCAGTTTACAGCGGTCAGTAATCAGCGGTCAGCAACCCGGAAACGGTGTTTGCTGGCCGCTGATTGCATTTTGGCTACCAGGTTCATCCCGGTGTCTCGTAGATTCGTTTCTTACTCACAACTAACCACTAATCACTCGCAACGACTCATCGTCAGAAAAGTAGTGGATAGCGAATAGTCGTTCGATGTCAGTCAGGCTACCCCTGCCGCAGTTCTGCGAGGTTCGCTTCCAAGATGCGGATTTGGCTTTCCGCGTCGGCGGCCTGATTCTTCTGGATCGTCAGCACTTCGGGAGGCGCGTTCTTCACGAAGCTCTCGTTGCTCAGTTTCGCCAGCGTTCCGCTGAGCGATTTTTGTTTCTCGGCGATCTGCTTTTCGAGCCGCTTAATCTCGGCGGCGGCATCGATCAACCCGACGAGCGAGACGTACGCCTCGAATTGATTCGTGACGAAACTGCCCGCTTGTTTCGGCTTCTCGATCGTCGGCCCGTACGTCAGCGAGTTCAACTGCCCGAGCGACTTCACAAAGGCGCTCATCGCGTTCAGATCGTTGGCGACGGGGTCCGCACAACGCACGACGACATCGAGTGTGGCCTTGTCGATCTGGTAGCGGTTGCGAAGCTCGCGGATGCCGCGAACGAGGTCTTGCATCATTGCAATGCTCGTCTCGGTACTCGCGTCGATCAGCGTCGGCGGGTAGTTCGGCCATGCGGCAATGCACACGCTTTCCTCGGCCACAATCGGCGTCGGGAACCCGCGTTCCGGTGCGGCCTGCCCGAGATACTCCCACAGTGATTCCGCGAGGAACGGCATTACCGGGTGAACCAGCCGCAAGATGCCATCGAGCACGCCGACCAGCACCCGCTGGCAGACCGGATCACTCCGGCGCGACTTGCTCATCTCGATGTACCAGTCGCAGAATTCGCTCCATGCGAACTCGTAAACCAGCTTCGCCACGTCGGCAAACCGATACGCTTCGAGCGCCGCTGTCACCGCGTTGGCCGTCGTCGCCAACCGCGACACGATCCAGCGATCTTCGATCGTCATCGGCTCTTGAAAACCGGCCTCATAGAGGCCAGCTACAGATTTTGTAGCTGGGGTCTGTGACCCCGGTCTTGTAGCTGGAGTCTGTGACCCCGGTCTTGTAGCTGGGGTCTGTGACCCCGGTCTTGTCGCCGGATCGATCGCCCCCGGCGTGTAACCTTCGAGGTTCATTAAAATAAACCGCGTCGCGTTCCAGAGTTTATTCGCGAAATTTCGGCCCAGGTCGAAGCGGTCTGATGCCTGCTTCGCGGTCTTCAACTCGGGGTCTTCGCTCGTCCACGGCCCGCCGGGGCGGAACGGGACTTTACACGACGGGCACGCGAGTTTCTTCGTGCGGCCACGCAGGTGTTCGGCCTTAGTCGCTACCAGCGTATCGCAACTCGGGCAGACGTTGAACACCGGCATTCGGCTATCTTGTGTGTCGCCCGCAATCGCCAGCATCTGATAGCGCAGCGAGTCCGCGCCGTAGCGTTCGATGATGTCGAGCGGGTCGATACCGTTGCCCGTCGTCTTGCTCATGCGCTCGCCGAACGCATCTTGCAGTTGCGGGTGAATGTACACGTCCGCGAACGGCACTTCGCCCGTGTTGTACACGCCCGTAATCACCATCCGCGCCACCCACAGCGAGATAATATCCCGCGACGTGACGAGCGTATTCGTCGGGTAATATCGCTCCATCTCCGGCGTCTTCTCGGGCCAGCCAAGCGTGCTGTGCGGCCAGAGCGCGGAGGAGAACCACGTGTCGAGGACATCGGGGTCTTGGGTGAAACCAACACTCTCCAGTTGCCTCTCAAACTCCGGATGACCGGGACTTATCGTGATTAACAGTTCGAAATAGCCAGCCTTGCGGTCAAGGTACACATTGTCCTCCGCAAATTGTTTCACCTCAGCCCTAAGTTCTTGGCCAGTCCACCTGGTGTCGGTCGAAGTACCGTCAGGCACCACATCAGGAATCGAAAGGCCCTCGGTAGGTATACGCTTCGTCCACACGGGGATGCGGTGCCCCCACCACAACTGGCGGCTCACGCACCAGTCGCGCTTCTCGCCGAGCCAATCGAGGTACGTCTTCGCATAGCGCTCCGGGAAGAACTTCACGCGGCCACTCGTTACCGCATCGATCGCCGACTGCGCGAGGCCCGATTTGTCGTCGTCGCGATCCGTCATCTTCACGAACCACTGATCGCTCAGGAACGGTTCGATCGGCGTCTTGCTGCGGTCGCTGTAGGGTAGTGGAATGTCGCGGTCTTGCTTGTCGATGAACAGGCCGAGTTCTTCCATCTTCGCCGTCACGGCGGCGCGCGCTTTCGTACGGTCGAGGCCCGAATATTCGCCGAACCCGGCGGCGATCGTGCCATCGGGGTTCAGGATGTTGATGATGGCAATCTGCGGGTTGCGTTGCCAGCAAGCGTAGTCGTTCGGGTCGTGCGCGGGCGTCACCTTCACGCAACCGGTGCCGAGCTTGGGGTCGGCGAGCAAGCCATCGGCGATGATCGGAATTTCGCGCTGCGTGTGCGGTTGCAACACGCTCAAACCGATGAGGTGCTTGTAGCGTTCGTCGTCCGGATGCACGCAAAGTGCGGTGTCGCCGAGCATCGTCTCGGGGCGCGTGGTGCTGAACTGGATGTAGGTCGGTTGGCCCGTCGCTGACGCTTCCGGCTCGTCAACCACCGGGTACTGGAACGTCCAGAAGCCGCCCTTCGTGGTCTCGGTGTACGTCTCGTCGTCGGCCACCGACGTTTGCAGTTGCGTGTCCCAGTTCACGAGGCGTTTGCCGCGATAGATGTAGCCATCGCGGAACATGTTGAAGAAGGTTTCGCGTACCGCTTTCGCGCAGGTTTCATCGAGCGTGAAGCGCGTGCGCGACCAATCGCACGAGGCCCCGATCTGCTTGAGTTGGCCGAGGATGCGCGTCTCGTACTTGTCCTTCCACTCCCAGATTTTCGCGACGAGTGCTTCGCGACCGAGGTCGTGGCGCGTCTTTTTTTCGGTCTGCATCAGCAGGCGTTCGACCACCGCTTGCGTGGCAATCCCGGCGTGATCGGTGCCCGGCATCCAGAGCGTGTTGCGGCCCTGCATCCGTCGCCAGCGCACGAGGACATCTTGCAGCGTGATGTTCAACGCGTGCCCCATGTGCAGCGCGCCGGTCACGTTTGGCGGCGGAATCACAATCGCGTACGGCTCGCCACCCTTCGCCGGGTCCGCACGGAAGTAACCGCGTTCCTCCCAGAAAGCCAGCCACTTTTGCTGCGCTTCCTTCGGGTCGTAAGTCTTCGGCAATTCGATTGGCATTAGTTGTGTCCGTTGTTCTTCGGCGGTAGATTCGCAATTTGCGCGCGTAATTCTGCGATTTCTTTTTCCAGTTGGTCGGTTCGTAGTTTCTCGGTTTCGTACCGTTGTCTCGCCGCTATGGTGCGTTGTTTCGCCTCTATTGTCCGTTGCTCAGCCGCTTCAAATTGTTGCCTCGCCGCTATGGTCCGTTGCTCAGCCGCTTCAAATCGTTTGAGATGGTAGTCTGCGTCAGTTTTAGATTTCCCGGAGGTTCGTTCTTCAAGAATCATCAACTGGATCATCTCTTTCTCGTTCAAAATGCGTTTTTTGTCTTCGTTGTGAATAACGACTTGCCACCCATCGAGCTTGAACCACATCGCCACAGTGGGAATCCAAACACCCAGTTTCGGATCCGCTTCCATTCGCACATAGCCGGATTCCGTTGCCTCAAACGCAAGCAGTTCCGCCACGAACGGCTCTTTCCCACCTGCGTAAAAATCGAATATTAACAGATAGGGCACACCGAGTTGGTGGTACAACGGCGGCTTCTGTTCCAAGTCGATATGCCGCGAACTGATCCAGGTAATCTCGGCAACAAACAATGTCTTCAGTCCCAACTCTCGAACGGGAACTGTGCCTCGGAGAGAATTCCAATTCGATTGAAAATCGCCGAGGACAACCACGTCTGGCCCCATTGGTCGAATACCACAAGCTTGCCAATCGACCCGATGATTGGTGAATACATGGACATCCGTGCGCATTTTCAAGACGAATATCAATGCACTACGCAAATCATACCTTGCGACGGTTTCTAAATCTGTGAACAGAAATCGATCTTCTTCTTGCGGATGAAGAAAATCCTCCTCGGTTAACGGCACTTGAACATGATCACTGCCGTTCTCCACCCAGCGATACCCAATGTCAAACGGGTACTCGGGCTGCGATTTCCGATCGAATGTTTGTCGAGTCAGAGTGGTCATCGCGTGTCCTCGCCAGATTCTGGGATCGGTAACATCCGTGACGACATCCCCGTTCACTCCGGTTCTTCGTCGCGAAATAATTTATACTCGATGGCATCGACCAGCGCCAACCGCGAGGCCTCGATGAGGTTCTCGCTGACGCCGGTGCCCCACGTCGAACGGCGATCGCGCGATTCGGTTAGCTGTGTCCGTTGTTCTTCGACTGTGGATTCGCGATTTTCGCGCGTAACTCCGCGATTTCTTTTGCTTGTGCTTTACTTAGCTGCCTCTCCGTCACCAGTTCGTTCTCCGCCTTCAAGCGTGCGGCGTCGGATCGCTCGGCGCGGACTTCGGCTTTCTCGGCTCGTACGAGGAAATCGCGAACGCTTTGCTCCAGTTCGATTCGATCCGGGATTTTCTTCCGATTCCCATCCCGACAGATCACGCGCAGACCTTCGGGATGGAACCAGAGTTTCACCGAGGGAATCCAGACGGCACCGTCTTCGTCATTCGGCAACCGCACGTACCCCTCGGCGGTCGCGCGATAACCGACGACCGTCATCAACATCTCATCTTCGATGTTCTGCACATCCGCGATCAGGTAGTACGGTATGCCCGCAGCATGGTACTCGATGATTTTTTCGTTGATGTCGGTTTCGCGGGTACTCGGCGAAGTCACTTCGACGACCAGAAGTGGGCGCGCATTCATCTCGCGCATCATGAAGGTACCGCGAAGCGGGTTCCATCCACCGGGGTAATTCTCGATCGCCGTCAGGTCGGGGCCGTGCGGGAGAATGCCCGGTACTTGCCAGTCGATACGGTGGTCGAAGAATACTTTGGCATCGGGGCGTTCGGACAGCGCGCTTTCGAGTGCCGCCTGAAGGTAAAGGCAATTTCTCGCGTGGTTCTCGTTCGTCACGATGAAATCTCCTTCCTCCGGGTGCAGGACATCCCACCGCGTCAAAGGGACTTGTTCCAGTCGGGTTTCGCCGTTCGACGAAGAACTGCGAACGTACCGCCAGCCGTAGAAAAACGGATCCTTCGGCGGTTTCACCGGTCGTGTCGGCAAAGCGAGTTCGGCAGTCGTCATGGGTTTTCCTCCGGTCTTGTGTCTGTCATCGATCGTTCGAGTTCCCGTTCTTCTTCGGGGAGGGATTCGCGATCTTCGCCCGTAGTTCGGCCAGTTCTTGCTCTAATTCATCGACTCTCGCAGTCTTCTCGTCGAGTTTCTGTACCAGTTCACGATTTTCGAGTATGCGTTCTTTCGCGGCTGTGTGAGCGACGACTCGCGACCCTTCCAGTTTGAACCACATCTGCACCGTCGGAATCCAGATGCCGTACTCCGCGTTCTCCTTCAGCGGAACGAATTCTTTCCGGGTTGCGCGGAATCCGAGAATTTGCGGCTCGGCTCCTCCGGGCGGGCACAGATCCACAATCAACAAGTAAGGCACGCCGACACGATGATACAGCGGCGGCTTCTCGCCCATGTCCACGTGCCGTGTGCTGGGCGACGTAATCTCCACGACGAGCAATTTCGTCACGCCGAGATCCTCGACCGTGAGGGTGCCGCGGCTGTTATCCCACTCCTCGAAAAAGTCCCCCAGGACGACAACATCCGGCCCCATCGGAAGGACGTTGCCGGTTTGCCAATCGGTGCGGTGATCGGCGAACACTTCCACGCCGGGTCGGTCCCGATTGGCGATCTCGATGGCCTGGTACAGGTGGGTCATCACTGTTTGGTGTTCGCGGGTAATCAAGAATTGATCCTCCTCTTGAGGATGGAGAAAGTCTGCCTCCGTAAGTGGAACTTGGATCGTTTCATCCCCGCGGCGTATCAGTCGATAGCCGATGTGTAACGGGTCTGCCGGCTGCGGTTTCGGCTTCGCCAGTGTTCGCGTGCTCATTGATTGCCCTCTTCGTCCTTGAACAATTTATACTCGATGGCATCGACTAGCGCCAACCACGATGCCTCGATGAGGTTCTCGCTGACGCCGACGGTGCCCCACGTCGAACGGTGATCGCGCGATTCGATAATCACCCGCACGCGGGCCGCCGTGCCTTCTTTCGGGTTCACGACGCGCACCTTGTAATCGACCAACAGCATCTCATCGAGCCGTGGATAATACGCGACGAGCGCCTTCCGCAGTGCCGCATCGAGCGCGTTCACGGGGCCGTCGCCTTCGCTCACGGTGTGCTCGATCGAACCCGCGAGCCGGAGTTTCACCGTGGCTTCGGTCACCGGCGCACCGGATGCACCTTGTTCGATGTTCACCCGATACGCGAGCCGGTCGAACCACGGCTTGTAGGTACCGACGACCTTTTTGACGATGATGTCGAACGACCCCTCGGCGGCCTCGAACTCGTACCCCGCATTCTCCAGATCTTGTACGCGATTCAGAATCGCGGACATCGACGCTTTGTCGTGATTGATCTGATACTTCTGCGTTTTGCTGAGGATCGTCGACTGCCCCGAAAGCTCGCTCACGAGGACGCGACGTTCGTTGCCGACGATCGCCGGGTCGATGTGCTCGTAGCTCGACGGGTTCTTCGCCACCGCGTGCGTGTGCATCCCGCCTTTGTGCGCGAAGGCGCTCTGCCCCACGAACGGCTGGTTGTTGCGGAAGTTCATGTTCGCCAGTTCGTAGGCGTAGCGCGACACTTCCGTCAGGCGGCGAAGGCTGTCCGGCGTCAGCAGTTCGTAACCGTACTTCAGCGTGAGGTTCGCGGCAGTGGTGATGAGGTCGGCGTTGCCGCACCGCTCGCCGAAACCGTTGAGCGTACCTTGCACCTGCGTGGCACCGGCCCGCACCCCCGCGAGCGTGTTCGCCACCGCGAGTTCGCAGTCGTTATGGCAGTGAATCCCCACCTGCACCTTCAACGCTTTGCAAACGACCGCAACGACTTCGGCGATGAACTCCGGCATCGTGCCGCCGTTCGTGTCGCACAAAATGATGCACGTCGCCCCGCCCGTTTCAGCGGCACGAAGCGTCTGCAATGCGTACTCGGGGTTCGCCCGGTAGCCATCGAAAAAATGCTCGGCATCGTAGAAGACTTCCGGCCCTTGCGAGCGACAGAACGCGATCGAGTCGCCGATCATTTTCAGGTTTTCTTCGAGCGTCGCATTCAGAATCTCCGTCACCTGGAAATCCCACGTCTTGCCGACGATCGTCACGACCGGCGTCTGCCCTTCGAGCAACGCCCGCAGTCCGCCATCGGCTTCGGGCGCGATGTTCTTGCGGCGCGTCATCCCGAACGCGACGACCTTCGCATGTTTCAGTTTCAGTTCGCGTACGGCCCGGAAATACTCGGCATCTTTCGGGTTCGACAGCGGGTAGCCACCCTCGATGAAATCGACGCCAATGTCGTCGAGCCGCTTCGTCAGTAATAGCTTGTCTTGCAGCGAAAAGTTCACGCCTTCGCCTTGGCTGCCATCGCGAAGGGTCGTGTCGTAGATTGCGATGCGCGTCACGTTCTGCTCCCGTGTGTCAATGAAAAAACCCGAAGCATATACTGCTCCGGGGGATTGCGTTCGGTGTCCAAACCCGCCCCAGAGGTCATCCCGTACCGACGACGACGCGCACTTCCTGCGCGATGGTAATCGCTACCGCGACAATCGCAATGGGGGACAGATGACGCACAGCAGAGGATCTCGAAGATTTCGTTCTACTTGAAATTATGCTTCCACTCGGACAAAGTCAACGCGCATCGGGTTCGCGTGCGCGTCCCGAACGGCTATTCGTCGTCTTCCGGCGGTGGCGGTGGTGGTGGCGGGGCTTGGCCGTCGTCGAAGCGGAACGACTCGAAGAAGTGGCGCACCTTGGGGTTGTTCTTTTCGAAGTCTGGGCCGGCGGCCATCAGTATGTAGATCTTCTTGCCTTTGGTGGTCATCTGGATGACGCCTTTGCCGCCGTTCTTTTCTAACGCCCAGATGCGGCTCGGCTGGCCGCCCATCGTTCCTTTGTCTTTGCTGATCACGCGCATTTTGCCCGATTGCACCATCGCGTTCCCGAGCAGATCGAGGAACGGCCCGATCGATTCTTCCGGCATCTCGACCGGTATCTCCGAACTGGCGAGTTCAAAAACTTCAATCGGTTGATTCAGTACCGTCCGCGTCCATTTCGTGCTTCGTACCGTCGTCAGCCCGCCTAACCCCGGTTCCCGCTTTACTTCCTCCGTACGCTTCAAGCGTTTCGGCACGTCCACGGTTACGCCGTCGGTGTTCGGCTTGGCTGCATCCCAACGCGGGTTGTTGAAGTTGTCGACCACAAGTCCGCAGGTACACGCGGTGATCGCAAAGATCGCCCCGAGGCCGAGCAACACGTACACCCACATCGGCCGCTTATTCTTCGTGCGCGAACGCCGTCGGGGCCGCTCTTCGCCGTAGTCCTCGGGTTCTGCGAGCGGTTGCGGTTTGGATTTCACGGGCACGACCGTCACGACGCCACACTCGGAGCAACGGACTTGCGATCCCGCAAATTCCGCCTCTGCAGCGAGGATTTCCCCGCACCCGGAACACGCAAACGCGATCGCCATGCACGACCTCCCCCAGCGTAACTCCATCACGCAATGAATGACAAAATCATATCAGCTTCGACCGACGATGTCACGTTCGCGTTTGAAATGCGTTAGCACTACAGCGCGGGTCTTGTCACGAGTTCGGCGAATCCACTTATCTGGAAAGGATTTGTGGCGAGGACGGGATTTCAACTTTGGTCACTCCCTTTCCGT
>JAYVQG010000335.1:0-17390 GCA_043757025.1 Limnoglobus sp. | reverse complement strand
ATTCCGAAATCGGGAATGATTCCAGGGATGGGTGGGTGGGTAAGTGGTGGAATCATTCCCTGCTACCCAAAATCGCCGCAATTGAAACCAGGCCCGTTTTTCGTTTCAGATCGCACAGCAAACCTTAGCAGAGCAACGTTTTCCTCGCGGAGCCGCTCCTTCGCATCGATCTGGTCTAGGAGTTGCAACTAATAGAATCATGATCTAGCTTACA
This sequence comes from Limnoglobus sp., assembly GCA_043757025.1. Taxonomy (GTDB): domain Bacteria; phylum Planctomycetota; class Planctomycetia; order Gemmatales; family Gemmataceae; genus Limnoglobus. The sequence goes on along the minus strand of JAYVQG010000335.1, from coordinate 17,176 downwards.
TACTGAGTAGACCGTCGCTACGGTGTCACCGGAACGAACGATTCGCTCGCCCCTGCCCTGCCGGAACTCGCGTCGGATCTCGCCCCATGTTGCCCGTTCGAAACAGTACACGTCGGCACATATTGACCGTCAACCTCGAGGATTACTTCCAGGTTGGTGCGTTCAATAAGTACGTCCAGAAGGGCCAATGGTATCGCTTCGAATCGCGGCTCGAACACCACACGGCGAAGACGCTCGAATTATTGGGCCACCATAATACCAAGGCGACGTTCTTCGTACTCGGCTGGGTGGCGGATCATTACCCGGAGTTGGTAAATCGCATCGCCAACCATGGCCATGAGGTCGCTAGCCGCGGTTATTACCACCGCAACATTCGCGATCTGTCGCCCGAAGAATTCCGCGACGACTTGAGCCGGGCCAAGGCAGCGATCGAACGCGCCAGCGAGAAGAAAGTCGTCGGGTTCCGCACCGCCGACGGTTGGTTCCGCCCGCAAGACATGTGGGCCTTGGATGTGTTATCCGCAGAAGGCTACGCCTACGATTCCAGCGTCGGGCCGATGTTTCGCCGGTTCTCGGGCGAATCGTGGCGTCGATTTTCGCACATTCAGCCGACCTCGAAAGGCACAATTACGGTCTTGCCGATTTCGAGTATGCGATGTGCAGGGTTCGATCTGCCGATCGGCGGCGGAAACTGGATCCGTCAGCTACCCGATGGCTTCATGCGTCGCGCGATTCAGCGCTGGGACGAAAAAGCGACCGCTCCACTTGTGATGTACTTCCACACGTGGGAACTCGACCGCGAACAACCGCGGATCAGCACGGCGGGCTGGATGACGAAGATTCGCCAATATCGCAACATCGACCTGATGGAAGAACGCCTCGGCGAGTATTTGGAGAAGTACCATTTTTCGTCGGCAGCGGAGTATCTCGGCGTCGCGACGCCCCCCGTGTTTCGGCCGCTGTCCGACGTCGAAACGCCGCCGCCATCGTTCCGCAAAACGGAAGTGTACTCGAGAACGGGAATCCGCACGCCGGTGTCGATCGTCGTGCCGGTTTACAACGAAGAAAAACTCGTGCCGTACATGGCGAACGTACTCAAAAACGTCCGCGATGCGTTTGACGAACGCTACGACTTGCGGTTCCTGCTGGTCGACGATGGGAGCAAGGATCAGACCGGCGAAAAGCTCGTCGCGTCGTTCGGCCAATCGCCCGATGTAAAGATCCTCTCGCACGAAGCCAACCGCGGCGTGGCCGCCGCGATCATGACGGGCATCCGCGCCGCCGACACCGAAATCGTCTGCTCGATCGACGCCGATTGTTCGTACGATCCGCTCGAACTCCTGAACATGATTCCGAAGCTGGTGGGCAACGTCGATATGGTGACCGCGTCGCCGTATCACGCCGATGGCCACGTGCGGAACGTGCCGCGCTGGCGGTTGTTCCTGTCGAAGTCCGCATCGCGAATGTATCGCCATGTGATGCACAATCAGCTGCAAACGTACACGAGTTGTTTCCGCGTTTACCGACGGTCGGCCGTGAAGGATATCGCGCTGCGTTCGGGAAACTTTCTGGGGGTGGTCGAGTTACTCGGCCATCTCGATCAGCGTGGCGGCCGGGTAGTGGAACACCCGACGACGCTCGAAGTCCGCATGCTCGGGCGATCCAAAATGAAAACCGTACGCACGATCTTTGGCCACCTGCGAATGATGGCCCGCTTTACCTTCACGCGGCTCGCCTCGCACGACCCGCGGCACAACGCCGAAGAGCGAAACCGCACGCTCAGCTTGTTGTTCGACACCGCGACCACAACGACGTGCCACGCCGCACTCGGCCGACCGGCAAACACCGCAACCGCACCGAAATAAGTTTTCAATTGTTCTTACCCCAACGGGGTTAAATCTGATAGCCCAGGGTTAGACGCTTCGTCGTACCCCTGGGACGCCATCGTTACATCATTCCAACCGAAGGTTGCCCACCGATGAGCTTACGTACGCGCCCGCCATTGCCGCTGCCATCCGACCAGGATGCGTCGGGGCGAACCCTTGGGGCGGAAGAGATTCAGGCCGTCACCGAGGCGATCGCCACCGGCACGCTGACGTGTACCAAAGGGCAATTCGTTCGCACGCTCGAAACCGAATTTGCCGCGAAGCTCGGGGCCGCATTCGGCTACGCGGCCAGCTCCGGCACGATGGCGATTCACGCCGCGATTGCGGCCGTCGATCCCGATGCGGGCGATGAGATCATCACCACATCGATCACCGATATGGGGGCACTCGCGCCGATCCTGTATCAAGGCGCGATCCCCGTATTCGCCGACGTGGACCCGAAGACGTGCAACGTCACGCCCGCGTCGATCGAAGCTGCGATTAGCCCGAAAACGAAGGCGATTATCGCGACGCACCTGTTCGGCAACCCGTGCGATATGCCGGGCATCATGGCCATCGCCAACCACCACGGCATCCCGGTTATCGAAGATTGCTCGCAGTCATTCCTCGCGAAGTTCGACGGCCAGTACGTCGGCACGTTCGGCGCGCTCGGCTGCTTCAGTTTGCAGCAAGGCAAGCACATCACGACGGGCGAAGGTGGCCTCGTCGTCTCGAATGACACCGCACTGTCGCGTCGCGTATTTTTGTTCCTGAACAAGGCGTGGGGATACGGCGACGCGAACCCCGATCACTATTTTCTCGCGCTCAACGGCCGCATGTGCGAACTCCAGGGTGCCGTCGCCGTCGCGCAGATGAAGAAGCTCGATGGCGTCGTCGAGAACCGCGTGAATGCCGCGAACTGGCTGACCGAACGCCTGCAAGGGTTGACGGGTATCGAGACACCGACGATCGACCCGCGCGCCGTCCACACCTACTGGAAATACTGCCTCGGCGTCGATGGGAATGTCATTCAAGGGGGCGCACCCGGCCTCGCTGGGTTGCTGAAGGAACGCGGTATCGCGAGCGCGCCGCGGTACATTCAGAAGCCCGCGTACAAGTGTGCGGTGTTTCAGAATCAGAAGACATTCGGCAACAGCCGCTGGCCGTTCACGCTCGCCCGCCCCGAAGCCGTCGATTACTCCGACGCCCGCTTCCCCGGAACGCTGGCCGCGCTCGAGCGCGTGCTCGTGTTGCCGTGGTCCGAGAAGTACACCGAAGACCACCTCGAGTACATCGCGACATCGGTCCGCGAATGCGCCGAGAAGGCGAAAATTTGACATCTTGGAGTCCTGCCCATGACTGCGAAGATTCGATTTGCGATCGTCGGTGCCGGTGGCATCGCCGCGAGTTACGCCCATGCGTTTCTCGACCATATGGATGCCGAACTCGTCGCGGTCGCCGACGTGCGATTGGACGCCGCCGAGAAGACCGCCGCCATCGTCGGTTGCCGCGCGCACAACAGCGCCGATGCGATCGCCGAAGCCGACGACATCGATGCGGTGATCGTCGCAACGCCGCCGCTGACGCACGAAGCGATTAGCACCCACTTGCTCGAACACGGCAAGAATGTGCTTTGCGAGAAGCCGTTTACGATAGGCGTCGATAGTGCGAACCGCATGTTGTCTGCCGCACGACGTGCGGGCCGCACCATCACCATGGCGTCGAAGTTTCGCTACGTCTCCGATGTCAGCCGCGCTCGATCGTACATCGACGATGGTCTCATCGGCGAGGTCGTATTATTCGAAAATGCGTTCACCTCGCGCGTCGATATGTCGAACCGCTGGAACGGTAACCCCGAAATCAGCGGCGGCGGCGTGCTCATCGACAACGGTGCGCATTCGCTCGATCTCACTCGCTACTTTCTCGGCCCACTCGTCGACGTACACGCCGTTGAAGGGCGACGCCTGCAACCGCTCCCCGTCGAAGACACCGCCCAGCTTTTCGTGCGCTCCGCTGCCGGTGTTATGGGCACGATCGATCTGTCGTGGAGTATTAACAAGGAACGCGAAAGTTACATCGAAATTCACGGCCTCAACGGCACGATCCGCATCGGTTGGAAGGTGTCGAAGTACAAGCTATCGAGTTCCAGCGAGTGGGTAATTTTCGGCAACGGTTACGACAAAGTTCAGGCGTTTCGCAGCAACATCGGCAACTTCGCCCGGCACCTGCGCGACGGTGAGAAACTCGTCATTTCCGCTTGTGACGCAGTCGCAAACGTGGCCGCGATCGACGCCGCCTATCGCTCGTTGAACCGCGCCGACTGGACCCGTCTGCCCGAGGAAGCGTTCGTATGACCGGCGTTCGCATTCACCCGACTGCGATCATAGAACCCGGCGTCGTGATCGGCACGGGTTCTTCCGTTTGGGACAGCGTCCACATCCGCCACGACACGACCCTCGGCGACGAATGCATCGTCGGCGAGAAGACGCACATCGCCTACGGCGTACGCATCGGCCACCGCGTAAAAATCAACAGCTTCGTCTACATTTGCAATGCGGTCACCATCGAAGATGGTGTCATGATTAGCGCGGGAACGATCTTCACCAACGATCGTTTCCCGAGGGCGACGACGCCGGACCTGAAGCACCTTCGCCCATCCGAACCCGACGAACATACGCTGCCGACACTCGTGAAAGAGGGCGCGACGATTGGCGCAGGCTGCATCATCGGTAACGATCTCCGCATCGGCCGGTTCGCGATGATCGGCATGGGTTCCGTCGTCACGAAGAGCGTGCCCGATTTCCACCTCGCCATCGGCAACCCCGCGCGTTCCGTCGGCGTCGTCTGCCGTTGCGGCCAACTCGTTTGCCGCTTCGCCGATGCCGTTACGAACTCCGATTGTCCCGCGTGCCACCGCACCTATCGCATCAGCGGAACCGATGTAACCGAGGTGCTGTAGCGTTTGCTTCAGGCGAACGGCGCACTATCTTTCGCGTTATGAATGCCACTCTCGAAACGTCGCCGTCAACGAATCGCGAGGAACTCGCCAGTCCGCCGCAGCGTTGGGCCGTCGTCGGCGGCGGGTTCCTCGGCATGGAAATCGCGAGGCAACTGCGTGCGGCAAATAACGATGTCACACTCATCGAACGCGCGCCAAATCTCGGCGGACTCGCCGATTCGTGGACCGTCGGCGAAGTGACATGGGACCGTCACTATCACGTGATTCTGATGTCCGATCTGCGCGTGCGGGCGCTACTCGATGAACTCGGCATCGCCGATGCACTCCGCTGGGTCGAGACCAAAACCGGCTTCTATACCGATGGCAAACTCGTCTCGATGTCCAACGCGGTCGAGTTCCTGAAGTTCCCGCCACTGCGACTGATCGACAAGATTCGCCTCGGCTCCACCATCTTTTACGCATCGAAAATCCGCAACTGGAAGCGCCTCGAAACGATCCCCGTCGTCGACTGGTTGCGCTCGTGGTCGGGGACGCGAACGACTGAAAAAATCTGGCTGCCACTGTTGCGCGCGAAGCTCGGCGAGAACTATCAATATGCTTCCGCAGCGTTTATTTGGGCGATCATCGCGCGCATGTATGCCGCACGCCGCACCGGCTTGAAGAAGGAAATGTTCGGCTACGCTCGCGGCGGTTACGGCAAGATCATCGACCACTTCGCGGACGCACTGCGCACCGCCGGCGTCGAAATTTCTGCGGGCACCGCCGTGCGAAGCATCACGAAAAATGGAGATGGTTTACGCATCGAAACCGCCGATGGCACGCATGCCACTTACGACCGCGTGGTGGTGACGGCGGCCGCGCCCGTCGTGCCGCTGTTGTGCCCCGATTTACCTGCGCCCGAAGCCGAACGCTGGCGGAACCTTCGCTATCAAGGCATCGTCTGCGCGTCGCTGGTGTTGAAGAAGCCGCTCGCGAATTACTACGTTACGAACATCACCGAAAGTTGGGTGCCGTTCACCGCCGTCATCGAAATGACGACGCTCGTCGACCCCGCCGAGTTCGACGGGAAGACGCTCATTTACTTGCCGAAATACGTCGCACCCGACGACCCACTATTCGAGGCGAGCGACGACACTATCCGCGAATCATTCGTCAGCGCGCTCGCGAAAATGTATCCGCACTTTACACCCGACGACGTCCTCGCGTTCCGCGTGTCGCGAGTTCGCCACGTGCTCGCGATCCCGACGATCGACTACTCGGCGAACCTGCCACCGATGGCAACGAGCATCCCCGGCTTGTTCGTCGCGAACTCGGCACACATCGTCAACGGCACGCTCAACGTCAACGAAACTTTGCAGCTCGCCGACCGTGCAGTCGCGCAATTGCTGTCGGAGGTCCATGCGTGAATCGTCAAAATACGCTGAAACCGAAGGCGTCTTTGTCGCTCGACCTCGACAATAAATGGTCGTACATGAAGACGCACGGCGACACCGGTTGGGATGCGTTCCCGTCGTACTTGCACATCGTCGTGCCGCGCACGCTGAAACTGCTTCGCGAATTCGACTTCACGATTACCTGGTTCATCGTCGGCCAAGATGCCGCACTCCCGCATCATCGCGATGTACTGCGAAGCATCGCTAATGCGGGCCACGAGATCGGCAACCACTCGTTTCACCACGAGCCGTGGCTGCACCTTTACAGTCGCGAACAGATCGCCGAGGAACTCGCGCGGGCCGAAGTCGCCATCGAAGATGCGACCGGCGTTTGCCCCACCGGCTTTCGCGGCCCCGGCTATAGCGTATCGACGAACGTCCTCGAAGTGCTGATCGAACGCGGTTACCAATTCGATGCGTCAACGTTCCCGACGTACCTCGGCCCACTTGCCCGCGCATACTATTTCATGACGGCGAAACTGACGCCGGAGGAAAAGAAACGCCGCTCGAAATTGTTCGGCACGATCGCCGATGGCACGCAGCCGCTGAAGCCGTATCGCTGGGCAACCGATGCCGGCACGCTGCTCGAAATCCCCGTGACGACGATGCCGCTGACCAAGGTGCCGATCCATCTCAGCTACTTACTGTACCTCGCGCGGTTCTCGCGATTTGCAGCGAGGCGTTACTTCCGCACGGCCCTTTGGATGTGCGAACAATCCGGTACCGAGCCTTCGATATTGCTTCACCCGCTGGACTTTCTGGGCGGTGACGACGATGGCGACCTGAGCTTCTTCCCGGCAATGGACCGGCCCGCCGCGTGGAAGCTCGACCTCGTTCGCGAATTTTTCGCGATGCTTTCCGCACGCTTCGACGTGCTGCCGATGGGCCGATACGCGGACGCGTTGGCGGATCGCAAACTGCCGACGCGCCGCCCGAATTTCGCCAGCGAGGCGACAGTTGTGAGCGTGTCGTCGTGAGCCGGGTGCCGTTGCATGTTCGCATTCTGGTGATGTTGCTAACCGCCATCGCCGTGCTGCAAATCGCGTGGAACCAGCCGTCCGAGCCGTTCTTCAACGGCGACGAAACGAGGCACGTCGCGACGAGCGTTTTCGTTCACGATGCCCTGCGCGACGGCGGCTATTGGCACCCGAAGCGCTACGCCGAGCGCTACTACGCGCAATACCCGTCGCTCGGGTTGTTCGTCTGGCCGCCCGCCTTTTACGCCGTCTGCGGCAGCGTCATGTTGGTGTGCGGGGCGACATTCGAGACGGCACGCGGGGTCAACATCGCGTACTGTTTGCTCGCCGTGTCTTATGCGTTCTATCTCATCCGACGCACGCACGGGTTGGCCACCGCCACGATCGCCTGCGTGCTGCTCGCGGTGTCGCGGGATGTCTTCGCACACACCCGCGCCGTCATGCTCGAAGTACCGACGCTCGCCTGTTTCCTGGGCGTGGCATTCCACCTCGAACGCTACCTCGCCAGTCGCCGCCGCATCGATCTCATCTGGCTCGGCATCTGGACCGCGGCGATGGGCTACCACCGTTACGACGCCGTGATGTTGATCCCGTACTTCGGAATCCGACTCATTTTTAAGGGTGAATTGCGGTTGTTGTTCCGTCGCGAGGTACTGGTCACCGGCGCGATCGCGGCCCTCGCACTCGCGCCGTATTACTACCTCGCGATGACAATCGTCGGCGCGACGCAAGCGCAAGCCGTATCGTCGGGTACGAACCCGAGTACCGTTCACGGCGGGTGGGGCCAACTCGTTTTCTACCTCAGCAAGGTCTGGTATCAGATCGGCACGACGGCATTCCTGTTCGCTTGCGTGGGCCTCGTTGCCAGCTACAAGCGCAGTTCGTGGGATGCGGCGAAACCGTACTGGGCGATGCTCGCGGCGGTGTATATCACCTTCACGCCGATGGCCGAACAAGAGACGCGACACGCCATTTACTGGATCCCCGCTTGGTGCGTCTTCGCCGCCGAGGCGAGCCTGTTCCCCGCACGCTACGGCTATCGCCGCGCGCTCGCGATGCTATCGGTGTTCGTGCTAATTACGGCATCGGCGTGCTTGACGCTGCGGCACCCGGTGCCGTGGGTTCGCGGTTACGCGAAGGCGGCGCAGTTCGTTTTGAACGATTCGCAGGGTACGAAAGTCTGTCTGTTCGATGGCCTGATGGACGGCACGTTCATTTGCGAAATGCGCCGTGCGGATGCCTCCCGACGCATGTGGGTTCTGCGCGGCGACAAGCTCCTTTACGCCGTGCGTAGCGACCCGAGTGCCGAGTACGTCGAGTGGGCGGAGGGCGAAGCGGGCGTGTTGAAATTGCTACGCGAGGCCGACCCCGATACGATCGTCATCGAAGATCCACCGATTAAATACTCGCTGCCGATGGCACGATTGTTACGCGAAACGTTGGCTAAACACCCGGAACTGTACGAAGTCGTGGCGACGTTCTCGATCGACGCGAACAAACTGAAATGGCTGCAAAACAAGTCGCTGATCGTCTATCGCCCACTGCAACGTACGCCGATGGCCGAACGCAAACTGAAAATGCGAATGCTCTGGCAAGGCACGACGCTCGAAGCCGAGATACCGAAGTAGTGATTCATTTCAGACATGATGACAGTATCTTCACCGTCGCCATAGTCGTTCGCACGAAGTGTGTGAGGAGTGCGACAATACTGGCGGATTCACGACTTCATTCCGTCGTGCTGCTACAAACCGACCGTGCCCCCGCTGCCAACTCGCGGCACTCTTCGGCTGTCGGTTCCTGGCCTGCGAATTTCATTCGGTCGCAATTCGACAACACTTCGCGGATCGCTTCGCGGGTGCGGTCGTCCCAGTTCGTCGATGCGTCGGTGAGTTCGGTCGTCGTTTGCTGCTTGGCCGGCAGTCCGAAACGCGATTGCACCCAGTCGCGTACGATTTCCGACAACCGTTCCGCGAACGTGCGGCCATCGATTTCCCCGGCGATATGTCTGCGTTCGAGCGCATCGAGTTGTTGCGCCACCGTGGCGGCAAGCGTGGGCGTGGTGGTCTTTCGGCGACGCAACGCGAACGCGATCAGTGCGGCGACGATGGCCAACCCGATCATCGCGAAGGCGATGGTAATCGGCCCGCGATCGTCGATGATTTCCGGCGGTACGTCTTCGATTCCCGTGATCGGTCGTGCCTCCGAAACGTTCGCGGCGGTGATGCTCGTTTGAACCTTCACCGCGTGCGTCGGCCACTCCACCGACTTCGCCATCGCCCCCGATTTCACTTCGATCGGTGCGAACGCCAACGGCAATTCCCCGGCCTGATACGGGTCCGCACGGAACGTTTGCACCCAGCGTTCCTGCCCGTCGGGCTGCTTTTCCAGCGTGGCCGGGCCGTTCGGGCGGATACGCCACGCCGCCGCCGACTCCGGGAGCAGCCACTCTTTCGACGGCGTCACAACCAGCGGCGCGTTGCCTTGCAGCGTCGCGGTGACGGTCACCGATTCCGAAAGTCGCACGATGGTTTTGTCGATCGTCAGCGTGATGGCAAGCGGGTTCATCGCCCCCTCCGGCGACGTTCGCGCAACCGGAAGAACCGCGTCAGCGCATCGAGGTGCTTGCCATCGGTATCGAGGTCGATGAGGTCGATTTGTGCGGCGCGGGTCAGTTGCGTGAAGGCATCGCGGCGCACTTGCGACTTGGCGGCAAACTGTTCGCGGAAGCGGCGATTATCGGTGTCGATCAGGCGTTGTTTGCCCGTCTCGGCATCTTCGAGCCGCACCAACCCCGTTGCGGGAAATGAATACTCGCGGGCATCGCCGGTCCGCACCGCGATCAGGTCGTGTTTGCGTGCGGCCCGGCGAAACGGATCGGCGAAATCGGCATCGAGAAAGTCCGAGACGACGAACACAATCGCACGCCGTTTCTGCACTTTGTTCAAATGATCGAGCGCCGCAGCGAGGTTCGTGCCAAGGTGTTCCGGGGCAAAAAACAAGATGTCGCGAAGGAGCCGCAAGACGTGCCGCGTGCCTTTGCTCGGCGCGACGTATCGTTCGACGCGATCCGTGAACGCGAGCAAGCCGACGCGGTCGTTGTTGCCGATGGCGCAGAACGCGATGAGGGCCGCCACTTCCGCCGCCACCGCACGTTTCTGATACGCCCCGGTGCCGAATCGCTGGCTGGCAGAGACATCGACGAGCAGAACGAGCGTGAGTTCGCGTTCTTCGATATATCGCTTGATATACGCGGTGCCCATGCGGGCCGTCACGTTCCAGTCGATGCCGCGAACGTCGTCGCCGGGAATGTATTCGCGGACTTCATCGAACGACAAACCCGCGCCTTTGAACGCGGAGTGATACTCGCCGCCGAGCAGCGTTTGCACGGCGCGTTTGGCCCGCAACTGCAAGCGGCGAATCTGACGCATGACGTCGGCGGGTAGCATGGCGTCAATCGCCTTGGGGGTGTGGCTTTGCGGCGGGCGGGTTCAGCAGGCTGCGCGTCAGCACTTCCTTCGCGCGGTCGAACTCCGGTTGCCAGAAGATTTCCGGCGAGCCGTTCTTCATGCAATCGCGGATCTTTTCGAGCGTGTTTCGCGCCATGTGCGGGCACTTGTTGCACGAACACGTGATGCCTGGTACGGGCAAGTAGCGGTGCCGCGGGTGGCGCTGTTCGAGTTGCCACATCATGTTCGGTTCGGTGGCAACGATGAACTCGATCGGCTCCGCGAAACTGCCGACGTACTTGATCATCGCTTCGGTGCCGCCGATGAAGTCGGCATGTTCCAGCAGGTTTTTCGGGCATTCGGGGTGTGCGATCGTCTGCGCCGCCGGGTGCTTTTGCTTCATGCGAACGAGGTCGTGAACGCTGAAAATCTCGTGGACCATGCACGAGCCGTTCCACAAGATCATCTTGCGGTTCGTCACTTCTTCGATGTACCGCCCGAGGTGCTGATCGGGCACGAACAGGATCTCGTACTCTGAGGGAATCTTCCGCACGACTTCCTCGGCATTCCCCGATGTGACGACCCAATCCGAGAGTGCTTTCACCTTTGCGGAACTGTTGATGTACGTGACGGTCTGGAATTTCCGGCCATTTTCGCGAAGCATCTCTTGGTAGCGATGCAGTTTGTCCGGCGGGCACGAATCGACGAGGCTACACCCGGCCTGCAAGTCGGGGAGCAACACGCGCTTCGACGGGTTGAGCATCTTCGCGGTTTCGGCCATGAACAGCACGCCGCAAAACACGATCACCGGCGACTCGACCTTCGTGGCCTCGCGCGCCAGTTTCAAGCTATCGCCGGTAATGTCCGCGAGTTCCTGGACCTCGCCCTCTTGATAGTAGTGGGCGAGGATCGTCGCACCGATTTTGTGCTTGAGTTCGAGAATCTCGGCGGCCACATCGCTCATGACGGCAGGCATGGCATCTCCCGTAACAGGTTTTCGACCGGGTAACGGAGTCTTCGCACGCACGGCTTACCGTGACAGATCGCCAGGTCGATTGCGATTCGCGATAGTAAAGGAAATGAAATCATACCAAACCGGGACGTATCACGCGATATTTCGCGGTTTTTAGCCGAGAACATCAACCTGAAAACGCTCGCAAACGCCTCGACCCGCGCCGGCGGCGAAGTGGCCGGTTTGGAGTAGGCGATACTTCCACAGATGATGGCGCTTGCCTCTCGATGCGATTCTGTCATAATTTGGTGACACGCTCCACCCAACGAGATCGCGATGTCACACTTTCGACGCTTATTCGCTGTGGCCCTTGCGGTTGCGGTGTTCGGTTCGGTACACGCGGCCGATTGGTCCCGGTTTCGCGGCCCCAACGGCGATGGCACTTCGAGCGATTCGATCCCGCTGAAGTGGTCGAAAACCGAAAACGTTGCGTGGGTAAAGCCGATTCCCGGTAAGGGCAACTCGTCGCCGATCATCGTGAAGGGGCACCTGTTCGTGCAGTCGGCGTCGGCCGATGGTTCCAAGCGGTTCCTCGTCTGCATGGATGCCGCCGCGGGCGATACGAAATGGACGAAGTCGCTCGGTGGGCAGCCATCGAAGACGCACGCGAAGAGTTCGCTCGCTTCATCGACGCCGACCTGCGATGGCCAACAAGTCTACGCGATGTTCTGGGACGGCAAGGCCGTCGCGATTCATGCCTTCGACATGGAAGGCACCGAGAAATGGCACGCTTCGCTCGGCAGCTACGAAAGCCAGCATGGCGCGGGGATGTCGCCCGTCGTTCATGCGGGCAAGGTGTTCGTGAACTTCGACCAAGACGATGCCGCCGAGATCGTGGCGTTCGATGCCAAGACCGGCGAGAAGGTCTGGTCGAAGCCACGCAAGGCGTACCGCGCCTGTTACTCGACGCCACTCGTCCGCGAACTGCCGGGTGGCAAGTCCGAAGTCGTGGTGTTCAGCACCGCCGGAGCTGCCGGTTACGACCCCGAAAATGGCACGCTCAACTGGAACTGGGCGATCCCCTGGCAAGCGGGCGAGATGGCACTGCGTTCGGTTGCGTCGCCGTTGTTGGCGAACGGCTTGCTCGTCTGCCTCACGGGTGATGGTTCGGGAACGCGGTACGCTGCCGCGATTCAACCGGGTGCTACGCCGACCGTTGCGTGGGAGAACCGCAAGGGGAAGGGCGTGCCGTACGTGCCGTGCCCCGTCGTGAAGGGCGAGCATATTTATTGGGTGACCGATCAGGGTGTGGCCGAGTGCGTAGAACTGAAAACCGGCAAGATCGTCTGGTCCGAACGCGCCGTGAACCGCGCAGTGTCGGCCTCGCCAATCCTCGTCGGCGACAAGCTCATTATCATCGATGAAGGCGGAAAGTGCGTCATTCTGAAAGCCACGCCGAAGGGTTACGACAAACTCGGCGACGGCGACATTAACGAAGCCACTTTCGCATCTCCTGCCATCGCCGACGGCAACTTGTACATCCGCAGCACGACGAATCTGTATTGCATTCGAGCGAAGCAATAACTACCGCGTCGCTTGAACGTGTAAGCCGCGGCTGAGGTACTCGTCGCCGACGGGGTAATTTGCGAAACGCATCGCGTAATGTTCCTCGAACCACGGCTCGACGTGACGCAGAATCGTCGGGTCGTAGGCCGGTTCGACGCACAGTACTGGGCCGTACGGTACGCGGCGAATCTCGCCGTGTTCGACGATCAGTTCGCCCGCTTTGAAGACGAATCGCGGCAACGCGAACATCGTCTGAACGTCGCTGTTCGGCGTGTAGACAGTGATGTCCGCATCGGCACCGATACCCAGATGGCCCTTGTGCGACAGACCCAACATTCGTGCCGGCCCGGCGCGAGTAATGATCGCGATTTCCGTCAGCGTGTATTCGCGTTCGAGATCGTGCAACGTGCAGCGTTCGCGGATTCGCTCGGGTAATCGCTTCAGCATTTCCCGCCGCAAATCGCGCGACATCAGCAGCGCGATGATCTCCGGATACGCGAGGAACGATCCGCCGTTCGGGTGGTCGGTGCTCATCGCGATTCGCCACGGATCGTTCACCAGTAAGTACCATTCGAGGCCGATCGCCCATTGCAGCGCGTGGACGAACGACTTTTCCTTGTAAGTAATTGGCACAATTCCGCAGCCGGCTTCGCACTCGGTGTCGCCGTTGAACCACTTCCGCCCCGTCACCTTGTGCAGGTAATATCCGAGTGGGCCATCACCGGTCATCGATGTCGTTTCGCCGAACACGACTTGGCCGACATCGACCGTAATGTTCGGGTGCGAATTCACGTATTCCGCCAACTGTGGCACCTTCGAGCAGAACGTGCCTTGGTCGTCCGGGCCGCCGCCGTAACTGTGGAACTGGATGTGCGTGAAGTGCCCGCGACTGCCGTCGACGGCGGCCATCGACTCCAGGGTTGTCGTCCAGTTTCCCGGCATCCCGAGTTGATTGCAATGGATGTGCGCAGCATGGGGCAGCTTGAGTTCGTCGGCGGCGCGGGCGATGTTTCGCACGATGTCGCGCGGCGTGACGCCGAAACCCGGCACGGTGTCCTCGAAGCCCGCCATGCCGTTATGGCCTTGTTTCCAAACCTCGACGCCACCGGGGTTGACCACTTTGAGCGCATAGCCGCGCGTGGCGTGCAACAGCCAGCCGCAGAAGTGCCGCAGCCGTTCGGACTCGCCTTTCGCGATCTGCTGCATGATGTAATGGTTGTTCCCTGTGAGGACGAAGAAGCCTTTGTCGATCACGGGGGTGTCGTGAAACTCTTCGTGCGTGTGCCTGGCACCGAGTGGCGGAATCGCGGCATCGAACACGGTGGTGTAGCCGAGGCCCGCGTAAAGATAGCCGGTTGCGAACGTCGTCGGCGTACTTCCAAGTGTGCCCGAACGCAGCAAGTTCGTGCGGCGAAGTGGTGGCGAATCGCGGCGATCTTCGGGGCGGAGTTTGCGCGCGACGTTGACTTTCGGCCCCGCAATATGCGCGTGCATATCGACGCCGCCCGGCATAACGACGAGGCCCGTTAGGTCGTAAGTGCGATCCGGCACGGTGCCAATTTCGGGCGCAGATGTGAAACGACCATTGCGAACCCAGAGATCGCAGATTGTGCCAGCGATCCCGTTGGACGGATCGTAAACGGTGCCGTTAGCGAAGCGAACGAGTGCCATGCCCGAAGTATATTGGCACGACGATCGACGAGCCACCGGGGCTTGGAACATCGCCGAATTCATGCTACGAGCCGTCGAATTGCGGTTACACTCCAGACATGTCTGATGTGAGTCGCTTACTCGATGCGGCTGCGGCGGGGGATCGCCACGCAGCGGCCGACCTACTTCCACTCGTTTACAACGAGTTGCGGAAACTCGCCGCCGTACGAATGGCCGCCGAGTCGCCCGATCAAACGCTTCAACCCACGGCCCTCGTTCACGAGGCGTATCTCCGGTTGCTCGGCCCCTCCGACGAAATTCGTTGGGACAGCCGAGGGCATTTCTTCGCGGCGGCGGCGGAAGCGATGCGGCGCATTCTGGTCGATGCGGCTCGCCAGAAGGCGGCCGTCCGGCACGGAGGCGATCGCATTCGGCTCGAACTCACCCCCGACCTCGCTGCGACACTCGAACCGCAGGAAGATCTCGTCGCACTCGACGAAGCACTCGATCGCCTCGCCGCCGCCGACCCGCTCAAGGCACAACTCGTTAAACTTCGGTACTTCGCCGGCCTGACTCTCGCCGAAGCGGCCGCCGCGCTCGGGCTGTCGGAGCGGACGGCCGGTCGTCATTGGGCCTTCGCACGGGCCTGGCTCCGGCGGGAAGTCGAAGAGCCATCTGAAAAATCTTGACAATTCTTGGCCGACTCGTTCGCCGGATTCCGCATTGGTACTGAGATCGTCATTCGTGCGTCGTGCAGAAAGCGTGTCCACTATGTCCGAAGAACAACTCTTTTTGGCCGCACTCGACCAGCCCGACGCGAGCGCCCGGGCTGTATATCTGGACGAGACGTGCGGCGTAGACACCGGGCTTCGTCGGCAAGTCGAAGCCCTGCTCGCTACCCACTTCCGCAGCGGTGAGTTTCTCGACGTTCCGGCGGTCGAGCAGATTCAAGCGGGATCGACTGGCGATAATACGATCACCTTGCAAGGGGATTCCATGGCATCCGATCGCAACGCGGACGACGGACTACACTTCCTCACGCCCTCGACGCGCCCGGACTCGCTCGGCCGCCTCGGCCACTACGAGGTTCTGCAAGTCCTCGGTAAGGGTGGGTTCGGGATCGTCTTTCGAGCGTTCGACGACGTGCTTCAACGGGTGGTCGCGGTCAAGGTGATGGCCCCGCAGATTGCGACGCTGTCGCCCGCCCGCAAGCGATTCCTGCGCGAAGCCCGATCTTCGGCAGCGGTTCGGCACGAGAACGTGGTGCAAGTTTACGAAGTCGGCGAACAGCCACTCCCGTACCTCGTGATGGAGTTCATCCCTGGCGAGACGCTGCAACAGAAACTCGACCGGAACGGCCCGCTCGCTGTGACCGAAGTATTGCAGATCGGCCGCCAGATCGCGGAAGGACTGGCCGCCGCCCACGCGACGGACCTGATCCACCGCGACATCAAACCGGCGAACGTGCTCATCGAAGGCGGCCCCCGGCAACAAGTCAAGATCACCGACTTCGGCCTGGCCCGCGCCGCCGACGACGCCAGCATTTCGCAGAGCGGCGTCATCGCCGGCACGCCGATGTACATGGCCCCCGAGCAGGCGAAGGGGGAGAAGCTGGACCAGCGTGCCGACTTGTTCAGCCTCGGCAGCGTGCTCTACCAGATGGTGTCCGGCCGCGCGCCGTTCCGCGCCAACAGCACGGTCGCGGTGTTGAAGCGCGTCGCGGATGAGACGCCGCGGGCCATCCGCGAGATCATTCCGGAAACGCCGCAGTGGCTCTGCGCCATCATCGCGAAGCTGCACGCGAAGAACCCGGACGACCGCTACCAGTCGGCGCGGGAAGTCGCCGACGTCCTCGCCGACTGCGAGGCCCAACTGAAGGCGGACGGCGCGATGAAAAACTACTCGCGCATTCCCGGCGGCAAGCCGCACGGCCGGTCGATCGCCCCCGTCAGGTGGATCGCCCTTTCCGGTCTCGCCGCGATGATGGCCGCCGGGCTGGTGGCCATCTTCGCGGTCCTGTTTTTCCGAGATCCGGAGCCGAAGCCGAAGCCGAATGACACTCCGGTCGCGTCCGTGCCTCCGCCCGTCGCCGGTCCCGAGCCGTGGAGGCCGGTGGCCACCGCCCAAGAGCTGGCCGACCGGCCCAGCCCCCTCGACGCCCTCAAGCGCGAGGATATCCCGGCCGACGTTCTGGCGAAAGCCGGCGGCGGCGACCCGGCGAAGGCACCCGAAGGGCTGGTCGCGGTGTGGCCCATCCACGACGGCCAAGTGTTCTACCTCGCCCTGAGTGCAGACGGGAGGACCTTGGCGACCATCTCGGAAGGCGAC
>JAYVQG010000334.1:0-17484 GCA_043757025.1 Limnoglobus sp. | reverse complement strand
ACGCATTGGTGACAGAACGATGACAACCGAAATCACGCGGGGAAGAAAGGAGTGCTCGGCGACCGTTTTTTGGTCTTGCAAATGGGGTCCACTTTAATGCAGTTCCTCGGCGTGCGGGTGCTTGGTGCGGAGCAGCGCCTCGTCGCGGCGGACGGTGGGCGACCTCGGCCTGACCGAAGCCCATTGCGAGTGCCAGCGTCATCAGGCATCGTTCCCACGGCGTGGCGTAAGTCCAGAGTGTTACGAGTTCGTGCAGTTTGTACGTCGGCACCCGAACCGGGCCGGTCTTCTCCGCGATCTGCTTCACCCGCACGGGCTTGACGGCGTAGTCGCGGGGCTTCTCCCAGTGGAACTCGTCAGAGTCGTGCAGCCAGTTCAGGAAGACGCGGAACTCCTTGACCACCGCCGTGGCGTAATTCTTCCTGATCGGCGTGTCGGTCGGCTTTCCGCCCGGCGACTTCTTGAGCGGTCGGGCGGCGATCACCCCGAGCAGGGCTGTGATTTTGGCGAGCTTGTTCAGCGTTGCGAGCCGCACGTCGGGCATGTGGTCGGCGCTGAACTCGATCTGGTCGATCTTGACCTGACCCCAGTCGGTCAGCCGCGACTTGTCGCGGATGAGGTAAAGGGGGTTCTTGCGCACCGCCGCGACGTAAGCTTTGATCGCTTCGTGCAGCGTGTGCGAGCCGCCCGATTCGAGGAGTTCCCGGCCCAGCGAGATGTACTTCTCGGCCTCCCGCCGCCGCAGGCGACCGCCTTCCTCCTCGGTCGCCTTGTCCCGCAGCGTCAACCGCACGCCGGGGACGACCGCCTGCCAGTCGGCGAGGATGCCCACGGCGATGTCCGCAAGACCGCCGGCGTCGAAATCGACGGCGATGGTCGTCTGGCCCGCCGCGACTTCTGTACCGATGCCCATGCCGACCTCGTCCCAGACGAGAGGTTCTCCCATCTCTCGGGCGATGCTGGCCGAATGGTTCCACAGGCTGCGGACGAGGGCGACCCGCTGGACTGCGGCGCTCTCGTCCCGTCCGAGCAAGAACTTGTGCTGCTGGTTCGACCCCGGCTTCGTGTAGCCGACGAACGCGAAGTAGCGACCGTCTCTGAGTCGTTTGAGTTCCTTCATGGCTCGCCCCCTTTCCTCCTACACGCCGCCGGCGGCGGTGTCTCGGAAAGGCGAAGGGGGTGGCCCGATTTCAGACCAATTTCAGACCAGTTCAGACCGGTAATGCCAAACCGCGAAGTGCCAAAATCGCCGCAAAGCCAATGAAAAAAGCCACTTGCGTGCAATCGCAAGTGGCTTTTCAGTGGAGGCGCCGGGAATCGAACCCGGGTCCCGTGGCACTTCAATGCTGGCGTCTACGTGCGTAGTCCGTCTATTCTTGGGGCCTACCGTATGGTCGCCCCACGTTTGCTCGCCCAGACTCCGGCTGACAGGGTTCTGGGTAAACTATCGGTCAGTTTTTTTAGCAATCACCGCCACCGAGGCGAACCGGTTGCCCAGTTCTCAGGTGATCGCGAGCCTGACTTGGCGTCCGCATGGCAATCTTTCAGGCGAAGACTGACAAACGGGGCTTGAAGTAAGTGTTACCTTACGCAGCCAAAGAGAACTGCGTTTCTGCAGTTATCATTTGATCGGATTTTTACGAGGCCAACCGATCAACCTCGGCACGCAACCAAACACCTCAACTGCCCGGTCGATACCAGTTCGCCCCCGGGTGCTTCGTAGCAATCGAACTATACGCCAGGCAAGCACTTCCGACAAGCCCCACGCAGCATTCACGAAGGGAATGGGAACCCTTGTGGGTATCCGGCTCTGCTGACAACTCGGCTTCACGTCACGCCTGATCGAGCTTGAAGTTCCAGAAACGAATCACGAATCGCCATCGGCTATTATATTGCTTGATTCTACGAGACCACTGTGTAATCGAGTTGACTCTGCTTCTTCGGCGGCAGAATAAATCCCCGGATCGCCGTCCATCGGGCGATATGGTTTATAACCCATCCACTCGTGGTAGCGCGCCATCGCGTCATCCCAACTCACAGCCTCGACGCACCAGATTATCGTGGAACCTTCTTCGACGACCGATCTCGCCGAGAGGTTAATTATCGGGAAGAAAACTGCCATCGCTCCAAGCCTCGTGCCGCATGAAATCCTCCTTTTAAGAACGACGTATCGTTTGTTTCGGCGTTTGGGCTGCGGAATATTTTGATCGGGGAGACTTGATACGTTATCGTGCTGTGGGCTTGAACAGTGTCCCATACTCTACCTCGTGAAGTATATACTTCGAGCGGGGGTAATTCGATTCGTTTTGATTCGCACGTAGGTTGGTTTTCAATGGGTCGAGTCACGGCATCGAGTGTCTAGTGGGTTTCCCTCGCTTTCGCTGCGGGCTGGCAAGATGATCCATACTCGATCGGTGAGGTAAGGCAGGCAAACTTCCGATCGCTTGTCTCCACGAACGATGCATTTCGTTTAGTATCGTACTCGATTCTCAGTCGAGAACGATTCATACACAAAACGAAAGAAATCACCATCATGCGTCTGAACCGATTTCTCGCGAGTTTTTGGCTCCTTACTGCCACGATTAGCTTGGCATCCTCGCAGCCGCCGCTGGGTAGTAAAGGGCCACCCACGATTCGGGAACGACCGGAAGCGTTGAAGGTCGATCTGAAGGAACCGCCAATTGGCCTCGTCAAGAATCCGCAGTTCTACACCAAAAGTACCGACGAGAATGTGCCGTTGCATTACACGCTGAATGGTGATGCGAAGTGGATCTGGTGTGGTGCGAATAGCGAAGATGCTGGTTCCGGCATCGCACTGTACTCTGGCATCGACCTGAACAAAGATGGCCAGCAGTCCGGAAGTGTCACGCAACGTGTCACGGGGTTCGCGGGCGGAGTCGGCAAGTGGTTCCGTTTTCGCTTCCATGGGCTTGCGGAGAAGAACTTTGAAGTCGAGAAAGACGCTCTGTTTCTCCGCGTGGAATACTTCGGCAAGCAAGGCACCAATCCGCTCGATGGCATCACGAAGAATATCTATTCGCTCGTCGAACGCGACCGCAAGGAACTCGCGACGAACGGGAAAAACTTCCAGAACGGCGGAGCGATCTGGAAGACGTACGCCCTCGAGTTTCGACTACCATTCGCGGAAATCGACACACTCGCCCTCAGCGTTGGCTTCCAGAACGGCTCGGCCAAGTCGAAGACAGAAGCCGAGTTCTTCGTCACGGACTTTGCGTTGACTGCAATCCAAACTCCCGAAGTTGCGTCGAAGGGGGTGAAGTCCGAACCGGGCTTGGCATTCAATTTGAAATCGCTCATTCCACTCGGCGGGCGATGGTTCTACAAGCCGGAAGCGGGAATGAGTGAACGCCCCGCCACACTGGTGGTGAATGCCAAGAACGCAGATCGTCTCGTTTACGCGGATGGCAGACTCTCGAATCCGTTTGCCGAGAACATGACGGCGTGGCTCCGCGAAGGTCACCTGGATATCAAGGGCAATCGCGTCGAGAAGGATCGTTTCCTGCCGGACAATGTGGTGCTCGAATTTAAGGACGGCAAGCAGCTGATCGTCCACGCTCGCAACATTCCGAATCATCCGACGGCCGTGTTTCCGGGCCGAGGCGCAGGCCCGAATGCGATTCAGGAAAGTGATAACACTTATTACTTGCCACTGGAACCGCTGCGAAACCCGAAGGCGATCGCGATGGACAAGACGAACGCTAATCGTGCTCTGCCGATGGGTGCGACCGGTTTTGCAATCAACGGCGTCGCGTTCTTCAACCCCTTCGACATCGATCGCACAGAAGCGGTGAACATCCTCGATCGTTGTTGCGGCCACCCTGCCCCGAACAATCAATACCACTACCACAAGTACCCGGTCTGCGTGAAGTCGCCGTTCGTCGATGATGGCGAAGGACATTCTCCCCTAATCGGTTTCGCTCTGGATGGCTTCCCTTTGTACGGCCCGTACGTTGCGAAGGGACTGATGGCCAAGGACGACAAAGTGAAACCGCTCGACGATTTCAACATGCGGCACGACGACGAACGAGGCTGGCATTACCACGTGACACCGGGGAAATACCCGTACATCATCGGCGGCTTCGCCGGCATACCCGATGCAAGGAACCTCCGTCGCGGTCCGCCGCGTTGAGATGTCGTTCTCTTTTGTAGCTGACCCCTGTAAGGCCGGCTTCTTGTCACCCGTGCGAATCGTGGCCGAGCGATTCCCACGTGTGAATCGCCCATTCGCGGTCGGATTCGTTGGAAATGTAGACGTTGCACGTGGCGAGGTGACCCTCGGCGGCGGCTACGCCGCAGACGCGCCAACCGGCGCGGCCGTCTTCCGCATACGGGCCGAAAACCGCGTCGCCCACGACACTGCCGTTCTGCAATCGTGGCAGCGCTTCGCCGCTCGGCAGGTTGTTTCGTCCCGCAGCCACGGCATCGCGTGCGGAGAGGTCCGTACCCATTGCCAAGTCGCGGAACCAGACCGTTCGCGTGTCGTTCCAGGCGGTCCAGGTCGTTCCGTCTTCGTTTCGGCTGATTGCGAAACTGCCGGGGATTTCGACGTGCCAACCGCCGGTAAGGGGCACGCTGATCGGCGCACGGCGATAGCCGATCTCGGCTGCCGATTGCCCTTTCGCTTTCTGCGCGATCTCGGCTTTGAGTTCGTCCGACACCGGCTCGACGGTGAACTTTAACGCGTCATTTTCGATCGCGGCCACGACCGCCGCCCACTCGGTCCACGGCAGTTCCGCCTTCGGATCCAGCGAATGCGCGTTCGCCAAGTCCGAAGCGATCTGATCGACGAGTTCGCCTTCAATCTCGGTTAGCGGTGCGCGCCACGGGAAATCGAGCCAGAGATCGGTGAGTGCGCGACGTGCAAAGAACGTCGCGTTGAGGTCGGGTTCCCACCACGGGAAGAACTCGATGCCACTGTCGGGGTCCGCACTCACTTCGCGGAGCCATTCGACGGGCTTCGGGCCGAGCGGCGTCAGCACCGGCCCTGCGTGGCGAAACTTCGGCTGGCGTGGCATCCCGATCGCGTAGATGCCCGCTGCCGTCGGCCCATCGCGCAGTGCGGTCGTGCAAGTCGTGGCGAGCCAGTGCAGGAAGTGGCGTTCGAGGTGACCGCGGTCTTCGGAAACGAAGTAACGTGCGGGGTCGTGGTTCGCGTCGGGTTCGTCCCAATCGAATTCAAAGTCGGCGGCGATCTGCTTGAACAACGCACAGACGTGCGCGTGATAGCCCGGCCCGGCAGGCGAAGTGCGCGTCGTCGCTTTCACTTTCCCCGAGCCGCCGATGCGGATTTCGACGGGGTCGGCGACCGGGTGCAGCAGCACCTGCAACAACGGTTTGTCTTCGGCATCGCGAACGAGCCGCGTATCGAGGACGGCATCGCCGACGGCTTCAAACCAGACGGCGGCCCGCGCCAACCAGTCGCGCGCTTCGGTCAGCGTCACGCGGTGTTCGGGTCGCAAGTGCCCAACGAGCGATAGTCCAACGGCCATGCCGGTTCCCCTCCGTGTGAATACCACAGATTAGGAAACGCCCCGACAACGGTTTCGACAAGTGCGAGGTGCAAAACCAGATACAGTTTACCCGTCGTTAGCGATTGCGATTGATGAAAAAATCGACGTAAGTCAGAATTGCGGAAGTTCAAAAACCGTGTTTTCGGGTGTTTTTCCGTCTCAATAAGCCACTTTTTGATCGCAAATCGCTTATCTGTTTCGGGGTATTTTGCCGTATCCTTTAATCCTGTCGCGGTTTGCGTCGAGGGTCGTGCGATTCGCACTCGCCGCAACTAGCGTCCAAAAATCGACCGAATGCGCCCGAAAATCGACCGGACCCGACACAAAATCGACCGGAGGCGACATAAAATCGACCAAACACGACACTTTTGGGTCACTTTGCGCACGACACGAATTCCGACTTACGTCAAATTGTCTAGAACTTATTGACTTCGCAAAATCGTGTGGGCGAAGCGGTTTCCAGCCGTTTACGCGGATGACTCCACGCCATTAGAAACCGTGTTTTGTTCGTTACTTCGCGCGATGAACGACTCGATGACCGCCCGCACCTTTTTGGAAGCAAGGACTTCCCTGATTCGCGAAAGGAACGATTCCTGGTCCGAAGCAACGGGTCGCCAATCGCCTTCCGAGGGCCAAACTGACTCTTGGTCAAACCTCAAAGGATTGATTGCTGAAACTGCTTCTGCCCACGGAGCGCGTTGCGGATTATATGCAAATTTGTTATCGGATATTCGGTAGCAGTCGGCTTCGATTTGTACGGGGTAATAATCTGCGCGATGCGTTGCGGTCAGCACGCGATATTTTTGGCGATCCAAAACGGGCGCGATCAGATCGAGGCGGTGGATGATGAAGTCGCCGGTGCCGGTGACTGTAGTCAATTCCGCATCGAGAATGCCATTTCCCTTCACGCGAATGTACGCCACTTGATGTCGCAAGATCGTCGCAGGTGAAAGCGTATCGAGCTTGAGACCGGGCCAGAGGTCGGGGATCGTCGCAACCATTGTTAACCTCGAAGTTTGTCCCAGTTCAACTGAAAGTATAACGGCAAATGATCCGATCCCGCAGTATCATCGGGCAAATTATTCGCGGTCAGCAACGATTGCTCGCCGTCCGAATCGAGAATGCGAAGATCTTCCAGCATCGCCATCACACTCGGCCTGAGCAATAGTTGATCGTACACATTCCAGTGATAATTGATCGCTTGTCCTGCCGAGCGGTAATACGTGCCCGGTGGTCCCGGTGTCCGGTCGCCGAACGTGCCCCACATCGGGTTGTAGAACATCGGGTACTTGCGTCGTTGCACCGTTCGTGTTTCTCGCTCGGCAACTTGCTGCGTTGAGGTGGCGTTCAACCCTTGGGTCATCGTGATGCCCGGCTCGAACGGGTTCATGTTCAAATCCCCAACGAGTATCGTCCGGTCGTGACATCGTGTCGATTCTTGCGCGCGTATGTCGTTTGAAAGTTCGATAGACGCGTTGAGTTGATCGTAATCGTTGCCGTTACTTTTGCTCGGTAAATGCGCGACGACGAGCAATACCGGTTCGCGCTTCGGAAACTGCACGGCGAGTATTTGCCATCTTGCATCGTCAAGTGAAGTCGTAAATTTCGCATCCGCAACCCGGGAGTAGATACGAATGCGGCTGAGCGGATCACTGACGAGCCGAAAGCCATGTGGGGTGAGAGCTACGAGAGTTGGTTCGTCGTTTTCTGCGGGTTCAATGAGGATAACCACGTCCACCGCAAACGAACTGGCAATCCGCGAGATGCGGTTCTCGAGTGTTTTGCAGTGGACATTCCAAAACAGAAAACCGTACAAGCTCACGGACTCCCTTTCGTAGGTTCGCCCTTACCCTTTCAGCATTTCGTCGTGCTTCATTCCGCTTGGAGGCAAGTCGGCTTTGCGGCAATTGGCGAGTGCGGCACGTGCGCCGGAGATCTGATCCGCGTCGTTGTCTTCCCACTCGATGCTGACGGCTCCGTCGTAACCGACGCGGTTGAGTTCGATGAAAATCTCTTCGAGGCTGTTCGCGTCCCGGTCGGTTCCGGCCGTGACGAACTTCCAGCCGTTGGTCCAGTGGCCCATACTCCGGTGACCGCCGAGGCGACCGCCGCGGCAATGTTCGCGCTCGACTTGCACGCCCTTCACGTGGGCGCAATGGATGTAATCTTTGAACTCGCGGATGAACTGGATCACCGAGACGTTCTGCCATTCGAGGTGGCTACCGTCGAGGTTGAAGCCGACGGTGCCTTCAAAGCCCGCACGGTTCATGTGATTGATGTAATCGCTGGCGCTCTCGAGGTCGCCCATCGCCCGTTCGCTCGGGTGACATTCGAGGTCGAACGTGACGCCGTACTGTTTGCACATCGTCCAGATGGGGCCGAATCGCTCGACGATGAGTTCGAGTGCGACTTCGCGGACATCGGCGAGTGCGTAGCCTTCGATTTCGGACGGCAGCGGCGGGAACAAGAACCAGTGGCTCCAGCAGTTGGCGGGCGAGCCGACGAAGCCGGGGAGCGCGACCTTGCGACCCTGGATTTTGCTCAGGTGACCGGCATAGCGAACGCAAGCTTCGAGGTCTTTCTTCGCTTCGGCATGAACGAGCGTCGCGACTTCGGGCGGGACGTAGTACGGGTCGGTTCGCGGCGGATTATTACCCGCGGCTCGCCACGCTTTGTAAGCGGCCTTCGCGGCCCCTTTGCCACTACAGAAATTCAGCGTCTTGGCGCTCGGTTCGTCGCCGAGAATCTGTCCCTGCAAGTGGCTTGCCACGGTAAAGATTTCGAGGCCGTGCGCTTGGGCGAGCGCCACCCGTTCGCGGGCAAACGCGGCCGCGCCTTCGTCGGTATCGCAGCGGCGCAAGTCGAGTTCCCACGAGGCTTCTTCCCAGCCATCAAAGCCCGATTCCTGAACGAACTTCAGCCACGGCGCTTCGGGCACATTGCCGAACTGCCCGCGAACGAGGCCGATCTGATGGAAGCTGCCTTTGCCATTTTTGTGCGTCGGCGTCTGATGGAAACCCATGGGAGAAGACCTCGAAGGAAGGAAACCGCAACATTTCAGCAGAGATTATATGTATGGGTCGAATGGTTTTCGTTTAGCCGCGCCGCGGAGTCTTCGGAGCGAAGCGCGGGCAGGATGATCTAATTGGCTCGCGGGTAGCCGATTTCCTGAATATCGTCCTTGAGATCCGCCAACTTCACTTCGTCGTTGAGTCGGGCAATCACCGCACGAGTGAGCGGTTTCTGCTGATACGCATGATTGACGGCGTCCAGATCCACATCCTTATAGTAATAATCCTTCGCCCAGTCCCCGTACGTTTCGGGTCGGCCATCTAGATGTGCGAGCAGGTCTTGGGAACCGTCGGGGTCGGGATCGTCCTTCGGAAACTCCACCGGCCCGTGTTGCCACGCTTGGCCGCGTAGTTGCCAGATACAAAAAGTCGTATGCTCGATTTCGATCGCCGGCTCTGTGAGGCACTTTGCGAACTCTGCTGGGACCGTATCGAACAAGCCCGGCCAGATCGCGTCCGTTTTCCCCCGATGCGGCGACATCGGCGATTCGTGATCGAACCCTTTCAGGAAGCAACCCTTCGCATCGAACAGAGCGAAGAAATCGTCTCCACAGCCGTTCCGCATCGAACCCATTTGCTGGCCGCGCGCCCACTTCGAATTGAACGAGTAGTAACGGCCGTCCCAATCCGGCGAGAGAATCGCATCGAGCATCGCCAGCGACTGCAGGAGTTGGCGAAGTTCATCGACGTTCGGCAACGAGGTAAGATCGCGAGTCGAGATCATGCCGCTCTCCGAGTATCGGTTTTCGTTTCGCCGCGCCGCAAAAGCTTCGGAGCAAAGCGTGGGCCGGATGTATTGGGTGATCTTGGCGGTTACCATTAGTGATGGTGAATCTCTGGCTGATCTGGACGCGGCACCTGCACCCCGTCCGGTTCGCGTGGGCAGCGGACATACATCGGCCGCATCATATCGTGGTCCTCGTGTTCCAGCATGTGGCAATGCCAGACATACCAGCCGGTGTAGTCGGCGAACCGAGCGATGATCCGCGTCCGCTCGCCGGGATGGCAGCGGACGGTGTCTTTCCAGCCCCGCTCGTTCGGATCGAGCGGCAAGGCCGGGTTGAGGTTGTCCGGCAGTGGCTTACGATCGAGGATCAAGAACTGAACGAGGTGTACGTGGATCGGATGCTCATCCCCCGTACGGTTGTCGATGTTCCAAATCTCGACGCTGTCCACCACCGGCGTCTCTGTCACGGGTTCCTCCCAGCGGCGCGTATCGAGCAGTACCATCTTGTCGGCCTCTTCCGTGAGGGCCCGTGTCCGGTAGCGGATCGATGCCCGCGAATCCTTGGGATAAGCAGCGGCGAGCTTTGTATTGAGATTCTTCTCGTTCGATGACCAGTCGTCGTTCACCAGAGGGACTTGCTCCCCGCCGATGTCGGTTGTGAAGTTGTGCGGAAGCGTGGCCGGTAGTTGACTCGCATCGGTTCCGGCGACCGCCGTCACGATGAACTTGAGGACGACGCCGGTGGTGGCCGGGTCGAGAGTACCGTCGCCACCACCGGGGAACGGAGCGGGGGCGTCGTTGGTGAGGATAAACTCGTCGGCCGGCTGACAGGCTGAGAAGTCCACGATCAGGTCTGCTCGCTCGCCCGGTGCAAGTGTGAGCCG
Source organism: Limnoglobus sp. (assembly GCA_043757025.1). Lineage (GTDB taxonomy): Bacteria > Planctomycetota > Planctomycetia > Gemmatales > Gemmataceae > Limnoglobus. Next base: position 7,271 of record JAYVQG010000334.1, on the reverse strand, counting down.
GGGCTGGTCGGTCGTGCCGATTTCGACCGGCGCGGGAAGAAAGCCTCCATCCGTGCCGATTTGGAAGATCGACGGCGTGCGGCTACGATTGCCAGTTTCCAGTCGTACACCAAGGCGAAAGAAGCGGGAGTTCGCCCCATTCACCACCCGTAAGCGATAGCGACGGGCTTCGACGGTGCAGTACGGCCACACCTTGCCATTGGCGACAACGTACTCGCCGAAAAACTCTGGCTGATCGGCCGTTACTTCGTGCCAAAGCGCGGTAGGCGAGTCCGGCGAGTCGAACGTCCGATCCTGAAGGATCAACGGGATCTCGTACTGGTCGCTGGGCAGCTTCAGATCCGCTTCGTTCGGGTCGCGAAGGATATACGGTCCGGCCAGCCCTGCGTAAACGTTCAGCCGTGTGATGTGCATGGTGTGGTCGTGATACCACAGCATCGCGCCCGGCTGGCGGTTCGGATAGCGGAAAATGGCCGACGAGTGACCATGGCCGCCGGCGGGGTGGAGGAACGTCTTCGGCCAGCCGTCGCTGTCAGATGGCACGTGCGCGCCGTGCAAGTGGACGACCGTATGCCCCGGCTTGGTGGTGTGGTCGGCATGTTCGGCGTCGCCGGGCATCGGGTACGGGCTGGGGATCACCTCGAACGGAAACTTGTCGGGCGGGTCCAGAATCAGCCGGTTGATCCACGTCACTTGCACCAGCCGGTCTCGCGGCGTGTCGAACACCTTGCCGGGGTAAGTGCCGTCGTAACCCCACACTGGGATCGGGTTCATGCTCGCATGGAACGTGTGGGAAAATGCGGTCGCGGCCACCTCATACCAGTCTTCGTCGGCGGGCGATGTCGCGAGTTTGCTCATGCGACCGAGGCGAGGTAATTCGTCTTGAAATGGTTCGAGTGGCATTTGCGAATCCTAAACGTGTGAGGGTATTTGTCTCGCGTGTGGCTCGTCGACTATCTCGACGCACTTTCCACCCATACGCATCGAGTGCGATGAGAAATTGTTGTCCGTCGCGTTTTTGATGTCAATATAATTACGAGCGGAAGTGTACCGTTTGATTTCGCGCGAGTTGTGCCCGCACGAAACGACGCTCGCCTTACGGCATCAGCACGCCGGCGATGGCGGCGTTGACGAGCGTGGCGAGGAAGCCGCCGAGGAGGGCGCGGAAGCCGAGGCGGGCGAGGTCGCCGCGTCGTTCTTTCGCCATCGCGCCGATCCCGCCGATCTGGATGCCGATCGAACTGATGTTCGCGAAACCTGTCAGCGCATAGGTGGCAATTGCGTACGACCGGGTCGACATCCCGGTTTCGGTTCCGGGCTTGAACAGACGCGTCATCTGGTCGAACGCGAGGAACTCGTTGCCGACGAGTTTGACGCCGAGAAGCTGCGCGACCTTCGGTACATCGGCGGCATCGACGCCCATGATATGCGCCACCGGCGCGAAGGCGTACGAGAAGAACGCTTCGAGCGACCACGACGCATTGAAGTAGCCGATGCACGCATTCGCCATCGCGATCAGAGCAAGGAACGCGATCAGCATCGCGACAATGTTGATCGCGAGCATCATGCCATCGGACGCCCCCGCCGCAGCGGCATCGATCGCGTTCGCGTGCGGTTTCTCGCCGAAAATCTTCACATCGCCACGGGTTTCCGGCACTTCGGTTTCGGGGTAGAGAATTTTCGAAATGTAGAGTGTACACGGGGCGGCCATCACGCTCGTCGCCAGTATCGACATTGCGGCATTCGGTATGCCGGCCTTGGTCATGATGTCGATGTAGATCACCATCACGCCACCCGCAATGGTCGCCATGCCGCCGATCATGATGGCAAGCAGTTCGGATTGCGTCATCTTCGCGATATACGGTTTGACGATCAGCGGCGCTTCGGTTTGACCCATGAAGACGTTCGCCGCCGTCGAAAGACTTTCGGCCCCGCTGACGCCCGATTTGCCCATCAGTAAAATCATTGCTTTCGCGAACACCCAGACGATCGCTTGCAGGATTCGCAAGTGATACAGCACGCTGAACAGCGATGCCACGAAAATGACGGTGCAGGTGATGGTAATCAGGAACGGCACGCCCGTCTTTGGACCGAAGGCGGAATCCATCGATTTTTCGCTACCGAGTGGGCCGAAAATCCAGCTGCCAGCCATACTGTAATCGACGCTTTTTGTGACGACCTGTCCGGCCGAATCGAACCCATCGCGGATGAAATCGACTTTCAGGATAAGTACCGCAATTGCGATTTGCATCAGGATGCCCGCGACGACCACTCGCCGGTTGATCGCGCGGAGATCTCGCGAAAACAGGAATGCAACGGCGATGAGCGTCGGCACCCCGATGAGCGCCCGCATACGCGGATCGGCGACCGCATAACTGGCAGCAAACAGCGCGGCGACGACAACGGCAATCGCAGCACGAAGCGGAAATTTCATGGGCGTACTCGGGGACGGGTGGTTCGGAATCTCTCACTTACCGATCGCGTTCAACAGGCTTTCTTCGTCGCGCGGCAGCGACCATGCGGACAGATTCAGTTCGAATTTCGCCGCGTCTTTCGGCTCGGGCAGTCGCAAGATTGCGGACCAACCGCCGCCCGCTTTCGGCACGAACTGCCAGACGGTATCGGGTGGCCCTGCGGTCAGCATCAGCACCATCGCGCGGTTGCCATCGGGTAGCACGAGCTTCGCGCCGATGGCGGGTGCCTCGGGTTCGCTGCCCTTCCAATTGATGGCCAACTTCGTGCCGCTCGGTGCGTAAATGCGCGGCTCGCCGTTCGTGCTACCTGCGTTCAGCCAAGTCGTTCGGCTCGCGGGAACTTCGGCGAGTATCCGTCGGGAAATGCCCGAAGCCACCGAGGCTTCGATCGGCACAGGCGTGTCGGCGATGACGATCTCGCCCTTCTCCGCGTCGGTGCCAACGCGGTAGCGGAAAGTCGGATTTCCGCTGATATCTAAGGTGTAACTGTCGAACTGCACGTGGCGTGGGCCTTGGTAGATTTTCTCGAGTGGCACGGGCGAACCGTACGAATAATCGCGGGCACGCTTCGCGAAGTCCGGTACTTTGCGGCTACTCGTGAGTCCCCACGGGTTGCCTTGCGGCGCGTTGTAAAACTTCGGCCCGAGCAACTTCGCGGGTGCCCCACCGCGATTGTCCCATACCGGCGAGGCATCGAGGAAGTTGCCCTCCCAGGCGTAACTGAGGCGGCACTGCTCGGCATCGAAAACCGCGTTCACACCACCCGGATAGCCGATGGCAATCGCCTTCGTTCCGGCCCCATCGGGCATGAAGGTTCTCAGCATCTCGGGGCGATTCGTCACCTTCAAAATCAACCCTTTGGGCGGTTCCATCCCGGCGGGTAACGGCAACCCTGGCCCGAGCGAAAAGTACGCCCAGAGTGCTTCGATTTGCGCGTCGGCGTTGCCGTTGAGAATGCCGGCGAATGCGGAGATGCCGTTGTTGAAGTTCTGCGGCATCCGCGTTGCCGGCGTGATGCGTTGCGGGTTGTGCATCCAACGCGAGTTCCATTCGAGGCGGACCCGTTCGGCGGTGCGTGCGAGGTCCGGACCGCGCGTGCCACCCCCGACGAACCCGCTAATGTCGTGGCAACCGATGCAGCCGAGGCCTTCTTTCCCAGCGAGTTTGCGGCCCGCGTCGACTTTTGCCGACGTGAACTCGACCTTCGCGGTCGAAGAATCGGGGACAGTCCCTTCGGCGTGCGCGAACGCTTCGGGCAGGTGGGCGACGTTGCCTTCGCCGTATTGCGGCATCCGCACATTCATCCACGGTCGCGCTCGCCCACCCTGAACGAGCACCGATTTCAGCCAACTCGTTTTCGACTTGTGCCCGATGCTCGTGAGGCGCGGCGGTTGCACATCGTCGGCGTTCTCCGCATTTTCGAGCTTCTTCATCTGGTCGCCGAGTTCGGTACCGATACCACCCTCGCCGTCGCGCTGGTGACAGTTGAGGCAGTTGAATCGCTTGAGTGCGGTGCGAACCTGGTACGCGCTAGAAATGGCGTTCGTCGTTTGCGATGTGAGGAACGCGGCGATGGCCGAACGCTGTGCCGCATCGAAGGCATACACCGGAGACTTGTCGGCGAGCGGTTTTTCGCTCAGGCAGCCGCTGTTCGGTTTCGTTCGCGCGGTGGCCAACCCGACGACCGCGGCGTTCGGTAATGGCTTACCAGCCACTTCGACGGTGTGGCAATTCGTGCAACCCTTTTGCGTCAGCAACCGTTTACCGATGTCGCGCCATTGGTCGTTCACCTTCAATTTGTCGAACGCAGCCTTTTCCAGTTTCGGTGCGAATGCCGACGGCGCGAGTTTCGGCGTCGGCACTTTCGTTCGGTCGAGCGTGTCGTCGATAGTGCGGCACAGGTGCCGCGCGATGTCGCGGGCTTCCACGCTGTTGAGTGCCATATTCGGCATTCGGCCGTGCGGGTTCGTCTTCAACGGGTCGAGCAAGTACGCTTGCAGCTCTTCGGGTTTCGTCTTGCTGCCGAGTGCGCCGAGCGAATACAGCGATTGTGCGCCGGTTGTCGTACCGAGGCCGTAGAAGGTGCCACGCGCATCGATCGCGGTCGGCTTGTCGTCCTCGTCGTCTTCGGATTTTTTCGCGGTGGCCGCGAGTTGTTTGCCGTGGCACGCGGCACATCCCGTTGTCGTGAACAGCTTCTGCCCGTTCGCGATGCTCTTCGAATATTCGTTGGAAATCGAAGGCATCCGCGTTTCCGCCATCGGCCCACCGAGCGACGTGAGGTACTGCACCACGGCGTAGCGTTCCGCTTGGCCCGTGGCATCGTCGGCGAACATCTTCGGCATCGTCGTGTGCGGCCGCAGCTTCGTGGGGTCGGCGAGCCACGCATCGAGCCAACCGGGGTACACCCGCTGGCCGATGGCGCTCAGGTTCGGCCCGCGACGATCGACGAACGCTTTCGCTTCATCCGGACTGACAGCGGAATGACACTTCACGCACGCATGTTCCTCGAACAGGAAGCGGCCGCGATCGTGTGCATCGATTTGCGTATCGGCAACATCTGCGATGCGACCGAAGAAGAAGTACGGCACCGGCTCTTGGCGAAACCCCGGCCCCTGCCAGAGCAGTTCGATGCGGTGCGCGTCTTTGCCCATCAATTCGTACGTGGCGGTGAAGCGGAAAATCTTCGCGGGAAGTGGCAGTTCCGGGCCGACGTGGATCGCTTCGCCGGAGGCATCGCCTTTCACATCGAGTGCTTTGAAAACCTCCGCACCATCGGACAGCGTCACCTTAAAGTTGCCATTCGCTGCGCGGGCTGCGAAGGTGTATTTGCCCTGCGTGACGATCTGGATGTACCCGCTCCAGACGATCTTGCTCGCACTCGACTCGCCCGCCGGTAACGTGATGCCGACGCCTGGGACGATGTGGGTCACGTGACTCGTCATCGTCAGACCGGGTTTCAGGTCTTTACGCTCGACCGCAAAACCGGTCGTAGCCATCGCAAGCAAGATTATGGCAGTAAGGGTATGTCGGTTCATGCGGAGTGGGTGCCGGTGGGAGTCGCAGTTTCGATGTAGAGGATAGTACGATTATGCGGACGGCAAACGAGATCGCAAGTCGAATCGGCCATCGCCGAGATTCATTTGAGGGTGTATCTATAGAAGCATCAATCTTCGGAGGAATGCGCGTGTTCGATCTCGCCAAGGTGCAAACTGCGATTCAGGCCGCCGGTATCGATGGCTGGCTGATGTACGATTTCCGCGGCAGTAACATCCTCGCACAGCGTGTGGTCGGGCTTGCGGAGAAGAAACTTTCGCGGCGCTGGTTCTACTTCGTGCCCGCCACCGGAGAGCCGAAGAAACTCGTTCACACGATCGAACCGGCGGCGCTCGACAGCCTGCCGGGCAGTTCGAAAACGATCTATCGCACGTGGCAGGAACTCGAAGAAGGCGTCTGCCAAATCATCATCGGCATGGGCCGCGTGGCGATGGAGTATTCGCCGCGCAACGGCAACCCGTACGTCTCGCGCGTCGATGCCGGCACCGTCGAACTCGTGCAGTCGTACGGCCCCGTTGTCGTCTCCTCGGGCGACCTCATTCAGCAATTCGAAGCGACGTGGGACGACGAACAAGCAAAGTCGCACTTCGAAGCCGCCAAGCACACCGATTCCGCGTACGGCGTGGCGTTCCAGTTCATCGCCGATGAGATTCGTGCAAAGGGTCACACGACCGAATGCACGGTGCAGAAGCGGATCATGGAGCATTTCCACACGCACGGCCTGACGACGTACAGCCCGCCGATTGTCGGCGTCGGCCCGCACTCCGGCGACCCGCATTTCGAGCCGCTACCCGAACGCGATTCGCCGATTCGCAAGGGCGATTACGTGCTGATCGACCTGTGGGCCAAGATGAACCGCCCGCGTGCAGTTTACAGCGATCTCACGCGAGTGGCCTACGTCGGCGACACGGTGCCGGAAAAGTACGCGAAGATTTTCGACATCGTTGCCGCCGCTCGCGATGCCGCGATCAAGCGGGTTAAGGATGCGTTCGCCGCCGACGAGCCGCTGATGGGCTATCTCGTCGATCATGCGTGCCGCGAAGTGATCGAACGCGCGAAGTATGGGGCGAATTTCACACACCGCACCGGACACAACATCGGGCAGGAAGTCCACGGCAACGGTGCCCACATGGACGGCCTCGAAACTCGCGAAGATCGCTGCGTGATTCCCCGTACCTGCTTCAGTATCGAACCGGGAATCTACCTGCCGGAGTTCGGCGTGCGTTCGGAAATCAACGTCTACATCGACGCCGAACGTACGGTTCACGTCACCGGTGGCGAACTGCAAACCGCCGTCCACACCATCATCGTTTGACAATCGTGTTTTGTAGCTGGGGTCTGTGACCCCGGTCTATGTAGCTGGGGTCTGTGACCCCGGTCTTTTGTAGTGACCCCGGTCTTTGTAGCTGGGGTCTGTGACCCCGGTCTTTTGTAGTGACCCCGGTCTTTGTAGCTGGGGTCTGTGACCCCGGTCTTTGTAGTGACCCCGGTCTTTGTAGCTGGGGTCTGTGACCCCGGTCTTTGTAGCTACATAACCGGCCTCACAGAGGCCAGCTACATAACCGGCCTCACAGAGGCCAGCTACATCACCGGCCTCACTACATCACCGGCCTCACTACATCACCGGCCTCACAGAGGCCAGCTACATAACCGGCCTCACTACATCACCGGCCTCACTACATCACCGGCCTCACTACATCACCGGCCTCACAGAGGCCAGCTACATAACCGGCCTCACTA